>CAYUBV010000106.1:0-8669 GCA_964443035.1 uncultured Tangfeifania sp. | reverse complement strand
AGTTTTTCGCGGCACTTTGCACAAAAATGCGGCTTTTTTTCATCCACATTTTCAATGTAAGTACTGGAGCGCATCACACACACCGGAGATACACAATGCGTTAAGCCAAATGTATGACCGAGTTCGTGAATGACTTCTTTCAAAAAACGTTCGAACAGCAGCTTCTCACTTGCTTTCAATCCGTAAAGCTCGTTTTTCAACCTAAAAAGCGAAACAACTCCCACATTGCCTTTAAAAATGGCCTGACCGAAGATATAGGTCAGAATGGGAATGAAAAGATCGACGCGGAAAAGCCCCATGGTTTTTATGTAATCGTTGTTGTATTCGGTGTGAATGTGCTTGATGAGTTTGTTGCCGTCGTACTGGCGGCGGGCAGGGTCATAAAAATTGTTCAGGTCGCTGTGATCAATTGCGGTTTCAACCGGAATGCCCAATTCCGATTGAATGGCGGCAGCCAGCCGTTGAAAAAAATCAAGCTCGAACCGCCCGAAGGAAATCAATAATATTTTTTGTTTATCCAAAAGTGATTATTTACAAATGACTAAAAACATTACTGCTGCTGTTTTTGATTACTCTTTTCCTTTCGGTTTTTTCAGATCGTATTTCTTGATTTTATTGTAAAGCGTCACCCTGTCGACCTTTAAAATTTTTGCCGTTCGGCTGATGTTCCAGTCGAATTTATTCAGAGTGTTCAGAATGTGCTTTTTCTCCAGTTCCTGCAGACTTTCAGCCGGATCCGCCGGTGCCGATGTTTTCAGCGGCAAATCTTTCAGCCTGATCTCTTTGCCGTTCCCTACCACAATGGCGCGCTCAATCATGTTTTCCAGTTCGCGTACATTCCCCGGAAAATCGTATTGTTCCAGGCGCCTCAAAGCTGCAGGTTCAATCGAAATCACATCGCGGCTCATGGAAGTGCAGTATTTTTTGATGAAATGATCCACCAGCATCGGAATATCACCGGGACGTTCGCGCAGTGGCGGAATCCTGATGTTCACCACATTCAGCCGGTAATAAAGGTCTTCCCTGAAAGTGCCTTCTTCCACCATTTTTTTCAAATCGCGGTTGGTGGCGCAAATCACCCTGAAATCCGATTTTATCTCTTTGTTTCCGCCAACCCGCACAAATTTTTTCGATTCGAGCACACGCAACAATTCAATCTGCATTTTACCCGAGATGGTACCGATTTCATCTAAAAATATCGTTCCTCCGTCAGCCATTTCAAACCGGCCTTTCCGGTTAAACATTGCTCCGGTAAACGCGCCTTTTTCATGACCGAACAATTCACTCTCGAGCAAATCTTCCGACAAAGCGCCGCAATGAACCGTAATCAGCGGAAAATATTTTCGTGAAGAGTTGGAATGAATCGCCCGTGCAATCAATTCCTTTCCGGTTCCGCTTTCGCCGGTAATAATTACCGAGGAATTGGACTGCGACACGCTTTCCACCTCCTTCAGCACCTTCATCATGGCGTCGCTGCGGCCAATTATATCATCGATGTTATCAAGACTTACAATCCGGTTTTTTAGCGCCTCATTCTCGCTTTTTATTTCAATTTGTTTGGCAGCATTTCGGATCAGGTGCGACAAATCATCGGGGTCAAACGGTTTCGTGATGTAATCATAAGCCCCGTCTTTCAGCGCCTGAACTGCCGTTTCCACCGATGCAAAAGCGGTCATAATTATCACAATGGATTCCGGATTCAGCGATTTTATCCGGCGGTGCATTTCCATTCCGTCCATGCCCGGCATTTTTATATCGGCCAGAATAATGTCGAAACTTTCTGATTCGAGCATCGAAAGCGCCTCTTTTGCGTCGGCGGCACAACTTACTTCGAATCCGTCTTCTACAAACCAGTTGTATAACGAATCGCGAACCGATTCTTCATCATCTACAATCAAAAGAGAAATATTCGTTGACATGAGTTGAAAATTAGTTTTTTACCAAATTTAAAATCATCGACATGGTAGTTCCTTTTCCGGGTTCCGATTTTACATCCATAATGCCTTTGTGGCTTTGCACAATTCCGTGAACAATGGCCAGCCCAAGTCCGATTCCGCTGGTGCCCTGTTTTGTTGAGAAAAACGGCTGGAAAATATGCGGAATGTCCTCCTGTGTAATTCCTACACCATTATCGATGATGTCGACTTTTATATGTTCCTCGTCCGGATTGCTGGTTTTCATAACAATTTCGCCATTCTCGGTTACTGCCTCCGATGCATTCACCAGCAAAGCCAGGCAAACCTGTTTCATCTGATTTTCGTTGCAGAAAACCCAGTCGTTCTGCGCCGTTAAATCAGTGTAGAAATTAATATTTTTCATTTTCATCTGGTGCTCAATCAGTTCTGCCGTTTCAATTAAAACCGGATGCAATCGGGTGTTTTTGAAATCTTCCTGATCCTGGCGCGAAAAATCCATGAGTCCCTTTACAATATCGCCACATCTTTTTACTTCCGACTGCACAATGTTCAGGTGCTTTAATAATGACCCCGAGATTTGTGGATCCAAATCGAGCCGGTTTATTTTTTTGGTGATGAGTTTGCTGTAAGTCAGAATGCTCGACAATGGATTGTTCAACTCGTGTGCAACCGACGACGACAGTTTTCCCAGTGAAGCAATCCGCTCAATATGAATCAGTTCATTCTGAATTTCTGAGAGCTCTTCCGATTTTCGCTGAACTTTGTATTCAAGTTGATGCGACCAGTTTTCAAGTTCCTTATTGGCAGCATCGAGGTTGTCGAGCATATTGTTGAATGCAAGTGACACCATTTTCATATCCTCGAGCAAATTGGGCTTTATTTCGAGCCGCCGGTTGCGATCGCCTTTCGAAACCGCTTCGCTGGCAGTAACAATAGCGCTTAGCGGCGACCGGATTTTACGGTTGGTGAAAAATATCAGGAGTGTTACAAGAACCACAGTAATTAAAGCAGCGAGCAGAAAAAACTCCGCCGACGATTTTGAAACAGCCGAATCGAGCGACTCCAGCGGAACTTTAATTACCAGCGACCCCAGCAATTCATCGTCAGGACTGTGCCAGTGGCATGAACTTGTATAGCACGAAGGCTCGTTTAAAATGGGTGTCCGTATAAGCAACTGCCGGTGCCCTTCGTTGGTGTGGCTCATGCTGCAGGCGCTTTCAAAATCGATTATCCGGTAAGCCTTTTCTTTTTCGGGAAACATCGAGCTGAAATCAGTGTGGCAACTGAGGCAATCCGGATCGCTGGTAACCACCGTGTCGGCAAAAACTGATGAATAGGCCAGTTCGTTATCTTCGTTGTAAAGGTTAACTTCATCCACGCCGGAAACTTTGTTCATATTGTCGAGCGTGTTGTGCAGCGAAGTTTTATCATTTTTCAGCATCGAATAATAGAGCGAGCCTTCAATAATGGAGCCGATATCGTTTCCACGCTGACGAATGATAGTATCGAGGTATTCGCCGTAAACCGAGTTAAAAATAGCGCCGTAAGAAAAATATAAAATAAATGATAGAATCGAAATTATGTAAATAACACGGACATAAATCGACGATTTAAAACCCAGGTACTTTTTAAAAAATGATTTTAATTTATGCTTATCTATTGGTTTGCTGAATAATCCCATCGTTACTGTTTTAATAAATCGCTGACTTTAAATTAACAACGTCTTTATAAGCCCGCAAAATACAAAAAGAACTTGTTTTTACAGAGCATCGCTGTTAACCTGTAAAACACATTTTTCCATTTTCAGGAAAAATTACATATAATCTGCTAAAAATCAATAAGAAAAAAGCGGGCGGGCTTGAAATTCAGAATCAGTACAAATTAGATTTATTGCAGAACAAATCAATACACCGGATTTCCGCTTGCAGTCTTTTCAGGTTTTTGCTAAATGGCAACCCGGTGTTTCAAAATTTTACCGTTTTTACTGAACCTGAAAAAATCCATGGTCAAATTCTTCATTGTCCGGGTCGAATTCTGAGCACGTGTTTATTTAAACTGAATTCAAATAACTGCAAAATCTAATCTTTTTAACCATCAAAACGTTTTACGGGTAGAGAAAAAAATCAAAAAAAAGAATTATTCACCTTTAATTTGAAAAATTATGGCATTTGAATTACCGGAATTACCTTACGAAAAAAATGCACTGGAACCTTACATCAGCGCAAAAACCATTGAATTCCATTATGGCAAACACCATCAGGCTTATGTAAATAAAACAAACGACCAAACTAAAGGCACTGAATTTGAAAATGCTTCGCTCGAAGAAATTATCAAAAAAGCTGAAGGCGGCGTTTTCAACAACGGAGCACAGGTTTGGAACCACACCTTTTATTTTGCGCAATTCAGCCCAAACGGAGTGAGGGAGCCACTGGGCGAACTGAAAGATGCAATCGAAAATAAATTTGGCTCATTTGAAAAATTCAAAGAAGAATTCTCGAATGCTGCCGCTACGTTGTTTGGCTCAGGCTGGGCATGGCTGGTAAAAAATAAAAACGGCGAACTGGAAATTGTACAATCTGCCAATGCCGGCAACCCGCTGCGGGAAAACCAAACCCCGCTGCTCACGTGCGATGTATGGGAACATGCCTACTACCTCGACAAACAAAATGCACGTCCGAAATACATCGAGGATTTTTGGAATATACTCGATTGGAATGTGATTGATAGACGCTATTAATCAGCTAAATCCGTCAATCAAACAAAAACCGGAAATTCAAGTTGAATTTCCGGTTTTTGTTTGTAGCAATTCAGCAAAACGCAGCTTACGGTTTTCGCTCCCAGATTTCTTCCATTTCTTCCAGTGTTTTTCCTTTTGTTTCCGGAACCATTTTCCAGACAAAAATCAACGATAAAACACTCATCAAACCATAAAAACCGTAAGTGAATCCACCGCTAAATTCCATCATGGCCGGGTAGGTGGAAGAAATAAAATAGTTAGCGGCCCATTGTGTGGCAACTGCTATGGCAACTGCTTTCCCCCTGATTTTGTTGGGGAATATTTCTGAAATCAGTACCCAGGTAATCGGTCCCCACGACATCATAAACGACGCCGTGTAAATGATTATAAATATCAAAGTTCCGATTCCGATAATTTGCATAAATGCCAGCGCCGAAATGGCAAACATTCCAATTGCCATACCTGCCGAGCCGACAATCAACAGTGGCTTTCGGCCCCATTTATCGACTGTAAAAATGGCTACAACCGTAAAAATTACATTCACCAACCCCATAATTACGGTCTGCATCAGCGAAGCATCTTTGGCAGCGCCCATGCTTTCAAAAATTCGGGGCGCGTAATACAACGCCACGTTAATTCCTACAAACTGCTGGAATATCGAAAGAAGCACGCCAATCACAATTACCAGTTTCCCGAAAGAGAATAATTTGGCAGAATGGTGGTGTACCGATTTTTTAATTTCCGCCATAATCAGTTTGGCCCGCTCGGTGCCATTAATTTTTTTCAGGATTTCGAACGCCTCCTTATCTCTTCCTGAAAGCGCCAGGTAACGCGGAGTTTCGGGCACAAACAGCAGCAAAATTCCAAACAAACCTGCCGGAATAGTTTCTGAAAGAAACATCCGTCGCCAGCCAATTTCGTTGATCCATTCAAGCGGCTGACCGCTGGCAATGCCCCAGTTTACGAAATAAACCACAAGCATTCCGAAAATAATGGCAAACTGGTTGAGCGAAACCAACTGCCCGCGAATGTTGGCAGGTGCAATTTCGCCAATGTACATGGGGCTCACCGCCGAAGCCAATCCAACACCGATACCCCCAATGACTCTGTAAAAATTAAACATCAGCAGCAATCCGATGGTCGGATTTCCTTTTTCAAAAAACAGGAATTCCGGATATCCTGAGCCCAGTGCCGATATAAAAAAAAGAGCTGCGGCAATGAGAAGGGTTTTCTTCCGGCCTAAAGCGGTAGCCAGCACTCCCGACAGTAAACCACCTATTATGCAGCCAATCAGGGCGCTTGAAGTTGTGAGTCCATGAACCAGAGAACTCAGCCCCTGGCTATCGACAAGGTATGCCTGAATGGATTTTTCCGCACCCGAAATTACGGCTGTATCGTATCCAAACAAAAGTCCACCCAAAGTAGCTACAAATGTTACCGCTATAACATATAACCGATTGTTTTTCATTTTTTGTTGTATTATTTCTGAATTTCAGAAAAAAGCCCGGCCCAAAATTTACTTACTGAGCCGGGCAATTTTAATTTTCTGTCAGTCTGTTTTTTTAAATGTACCAGTTTATCATCTGCTCGAGCATTTCCTGTTTTCCGCTGATCCGTTCCGGTTCACCCACTTCTTTTGCCAATGAACGCAGGTCTTCGAGCGTAAGTTTACCGTTTTCAAATTCAGCACCTTTTCCACCGTCGAATGAAGCATAGCGGTTTTTAAGCAACGACAGGTAATCTGATTCGTTCAAAATTTTATCGGCTACCAGTAATCCGCGTGCAAATACGTCCATTCCTGAAACGTGGGCAATAAATATGTCTTCCAAATCGGTAGAATTTCTGCGGGTTTTGGCATCGAAATTAATACCTCCGTTGGTAAAACCGCCAGCCCGGAGAATTTCCATCATTGCTTCGGTAACTTCATAAATATTGGTAGGAAATTCATCGGTATCCCAACCGTTCTGGTAATCGCCTTTGTTGGCATCTATTGAACCAAGCAAACCGGCATCGGCTGCCACGCGCAAGTCGTGTGCAAACGTATGGCCGGCCAGTGTGGCGTGGTTCACTTCCACGTTCAGTTTAAAATCTTTGTCGAGCCCAAAATGACGCAAAAATCCGATGACTGTTTGTGCATCGTAATCGTACTGATGTTTTGTCGGTTCCATGGGTTTTGGTTCAATCAGGAAAGTACCTTCAAAACCTTGTTTGCGGCCGTAATCGCGGGCTATGGTCAGCATTTGTGCCAGGTGCTCGATTTCACGTTTTGTGTCGGTGTTGTGCAGCGTCATATAACCTTCGCGTCCGCCCCAGAAAACATAGTTTTTTCCGCCCAGTTCAATGGTTGCATCAATGGCATTCTTCAATTGGGTTGCCACATTTGTCAGCACATTGAAATCAGGATTCGTTGCTGCACCGTTCATGTAACGCGGATTAGAGAAAACGTTGGCAGTTCCCCACAACAATTTTACGCCCGAGGCAGCCTGTTTTTGTTTGGCAATTTCCACCATTTTTCCGAGTCGGTTTTCAATTTCGAAAACCGAACCGTCGCCGGCAACATCCGTATCATGAAAACAGTAATGCGGAATGGTAATTTTTGTAATGAACTCAAAAGCGGCATCCATTCGTTCTTTGGCTGCATCTAACGGGTCAGAAGCGCCGTCCCACGGGAAAACCTGTGCACCCGGTCCGAAGGGATCTTCGCCGGTTCCGCAGAAGGTGTGCCAGTAGGCCACTGCAAAACGCAGGTGTTCCTTCATGGTTTTTCCGCCAACTACTTTGTTTTCGTCGTACCATTTAAACGCCAGTGGATTTCTTGAATCCGGACCTTCATATTTTATCTGGCCAATGCCCGGAAAATACTCTTTGTTTCCTTTTAATACTTCCATTTTTGTATAATTTTTATGAATGAATAATTAATCTTAACGGCTAAAGCCTGTTTCTGAAGATTTTTTGCACCCGGCTTAAGCCGGGTGTTAAATTTCAGAATAAAAATGGCTTTAGCATTTAAATTTCAACCTATTTTTTCAACTCTTTTTTTAATTGATTTGCCCATTTCTCATATGCAGTTTCGTATTCCGCTTTTTTCGAAATATCCGGCTCCACTGTTTCCAGTTTCTTCAGGTTTGAAAATGCTTCAGCCGGGGTGGCATAATACCCCGAACCAATTCCTGCACCGCGGGCTGCTCCAACCGAACCGTCGGTATTGTACAATTCAATTGTTGCACCGGTAACTCCGGCCAGCGTTTCCCTGAAAACAGGGCTTAAAAACATGTTGACTTTTCCGGCCCTGATAACTTTTGCATCGATTCCGATGTTCTGCATAATGTCCATTCCGTATTTAAACGAGAATACAATGCCTTCCTGTGCAGCGCGCAACAAATGGCCTTTATCATGAATATTGAAATTGATACCGCTAAAAACCGAACCGATATTTTTGTTGTTCAGCACACGTTCAGCGCCGTTTCCAAACGGCAGAATTGTTATTCCCTGCGAACCGATGGGAATTTTTCCGGCCAGTTCGTTCATTGCCTCGTACGATAAATCGGCTCCGACTTGACTTTTCAGCCAGGCATTCAAAATACCGGTTCCATTAATGCAAAGGAGTACACCAAGCCTCGGATTATCTTTGGTGTGATTTACATGTGCAAAAGTATTCACGCGCGATTGCGGATCGTATTTAATTTCGTCGCTCACACCGTAAACCACGCCGGAAGTACCCGCGGTTGTGGCAATTTCTCCGGGGTTGAGAACATTCAGCGAAAGTGCGTTATTAGGTTGGTCACCCGCGCGGTAGCTTACTTTTGTTTTGGTTGAAAGCCCCAGTTCTGCGGCAACTTCCTGCGTGAGTTGTCCCTGGTTGGCAAACGTAGGCACAATTTCAGGAATGATGTCGGCTGAAAAGCCATAGTTTTCGAGAAGCACATTTGCGAGGTCATTTTCCTTGAAATCCCACATAATTCCTTCCGAGAGTCCACCAACCGTAGTTTGAACTTCGCCGGTCAGTTTCATGGCGA
>CAYUBV010000105.1:0-8869 GCA_964443035.1 uncultured Tangfeifania sp. | reverse complement strand
ACAATAACCGCAGCAACGGTTGACGAAACATATTTCAGGCCGTAACTTTCGCCCAAAAAATAAAGGAAAGGTTCAAAAAACGACATCAGAAAAAACAAGCCGAAATCTTTTTTCGACGGTTTCTGTAACCGTTTCATCGCCCAGCCGATGGCAATTATCAGGATGGCAGAAATTACCAGCCGAAACAAAACTACCGTAATTGGATTGTAAGCCAGGTAAGCTATTTTAAACCAAACAAATGAGAAGCTCCAGAAAAAGGCCGCCCCGAGTGCCGATCCGTAAGCCAGTAAATCCTTTCTGTCCATATTATTTATTAACGCGGATTAAGCGCCACAAAAATAGTTTTTTAAAGCAAAATCAGGAAGAAAGCTTAAGCTTTGCTTTTCCGGGTTTTTCGATGAGATGAAAAAGGATATAGGTAAATGCGGCAAGAGAGATGCCGTAAATATTGGCATCGAGGCCAAACGGGAGTTCCCGCCCGCTTAATATCAGCGACAATGTAACGGCCCCACCGATTATCATTGCCCAGAATGCCCCGGAAGAACTTCTTTTTTTCAGAAAGATTCCGGCCAGTACCGGAATAAACAAACCGGAAACCATAAATGAATAGGAATGCAGCATAAGTTGAAGCACATTCGGAACTTTCCACGCAATAAACAACGCAACAACACCGAGCAGAAGTGTTATTCCCTGCGACAGCAACATGATTTTTCCCGAATTATGCATTTTCAGGATATCGGTGATTAAGTTGCCTGAAGATGCCATTAAACAACTGTCGGCAGTAGACATGATTGCAGAAAAGTAGGCCGACAAAATGAGTCCTGTTAAACCAACCGGCAGAATTGTCCGCAACAAAATGGGCAACCCCATCTCCGGGTCCAGCACACCGGTAACACCGGCGCTGATTATTCCGCTTTCGTAAGCGGCCCGGGCAAACAAACCAAGTATTACACCGGTAAAGGCCATCACCGGATATTCGAAAAGCCCGGCCACAAACCAGGCGCGTTGGGCCGTTTTTTTGTTTCCGGCGGCATATATCCGCTGGTAAAGCGTCATCCCGATGAACCAAATGGGTACGATGGTAACAAACCAGTTAACAATTTGCTGCCAGGAGACAGCAGTAAGATCAAAAAAATTATCGGGTAGAGTTGTTTGCAGGGTTTCCCAGCCGCCAATTCCGAAAAAAGCAACCGGCAGCCCCACAAAAACGAGTCCGCCCATCAGTAAAATCCACTGAAATGTATCGGTATAAATAACAGCCTTAATTCCGCCCACCGCGGTATAAACCACGGCAATAATTCCCATCAGAATAAGGGCATTTTGCATTGAAATATTGGGGAAAGTTGCTGATGCAAGTTTGGCGCCAGCCAAAATTTGTGAACTGGTAAAACCGAGGTAGCCGATGGCCGAAATCAATCCGGCAATTAAAGCCACCCTTCCATTGTAGAGGTTATTAAGAAACTGGGGAAACGACAGGAAATTATGTTTTGTTGCCAGCGCCGATACTTTTGGTATGAGCAAAACAGCACTGAGCCAGGCACCGATTAAACCGGTAAAAAGCAGCCAGGTGCCCGAAAGCCCCATAATAAAACCCAGACCACCCAGACCGATGGAAAAGCCGCCTCCCACATCGGTTGCCACTACAGACAAACCAATGTGGAAAGCGCTCATTTTGCGGCCACCCACAAAGTAATCGTCGGCCGACCGGTTTTTACGCATAAAATAAAAACCGACCCCCAACATCAAAGTAAGGTAAACGCCAAAGATCAGGTAATCGATCCAGTGCATTGAATTATTTTGAATCAGGATTTATTTCGTATTGTAAAGGAGGATCGGAACGTCTGATTTTACCTTTTGAAAGCAACTGGTTAATATGCACCAGCCCTTTGGTATAAGACAATTTCAACTCCTTTACTACTTCGCCCAGGAAACTGGGCCCGTTTTCATCCAAAAACTGAATAATCTTTTTTTCGGTTTTATCTCTCATTTTAATCATATACAATTGAAACCCGGTTTTGCTAACCTTGTGGTGTCATGCTGTCGGGCACTTCTTTCGCTTCTTCGTAAGCCAAAAAGCGGTGGCAGTTGTACCACCCTTTTTTACCCCGGTTGCAAAACACATTTCTCACAAGAAATATCGGTTTTTCTATTTCCTTATTTTCATCCTGATATACTGTACACTCTCCGGCATATTTACACAGTTTTCCTAAATGCATATATTATAATCGTTTGTAGTAGATGTTCATACTCTCTATACTTCCCCCGATATTGGTATTTTTAACCAACGTGCCTGTGTATTTATAACCTGCTTTTAAGAAAGTTTTATTCATACCCAGTTCTCCCAACCGGGCGATAGTATAAACTGTTTTTATTCCTGCTGCTTTCATCTCTTTTTCCATAAAATAGAGGAGTTTTGAAGCAAGTCCTCTCCCCCTGAATTCAGGAAGCACTGCAAAATCGGTCATTTCGGCGTTTTTATTCAGGAGGTCGATTTCGGCGGTTGAAATTCCCATTAAATCGTCGCCGTCCCAAATGCCGTAATATCTTGAATCATCGTCTTCCATGGTTCCCGAGATATAATCGGCATCGTGAACCGGAAACGGATAGGTTTCGAAAACCCGCTTAAATACTTCGGTTACAGGTTTAATATCGGCATGATTTAATACGGCATGCCTGTACTTCCCGAGTTCCCTGGCAGCGTCGTCTTCCGCATAAGAAAAAGAATTCAGCAACTCATTAAAACGTTCCACTTTTTCTATTGGAATTCGTCTGCGTTTGTCATCGAAAAATTTGGCAATCATAATACAATCGGCTTTGCCATCGTAAAATTCCGGTACAAATGCTTCAATTACATAGCCGTTTAGCATAAACTCGGGCAGTGCATCGGAATGTATTTTTGCAAAAATTTTTGTATAGCCGTTTTCGGCAGCCAGTTTATCCAGTTTGGGAATAATTGAGGCTGCCTCGTTGTGGCCCAGGTTCAGCAAATAAATACGGTTGTTAAATTTTCCGTGATGTATTATTGAGTTGCCAATTGTTTCTGTTTTATCCAGCGTCGTCTTCTCTTCTGCTATGTCGCTCATTGTTATCTGGTATTAATGAAATGGTTGAATCGTAATCTGATAATAATTTCTCTATTCCAATTGATTTTCGTTCATCTGGTTCCTCAAGTCTTAATTCGAGGTTGCAATTTTCACAATCGCGGTCGCAGAATTTCGATTCGTAGTTTTCAGGTTCGTTGTAGGCCGTAATAATTCCTTCGTAATTTCGCAGTACTACTTTGTTTGTCGACCATGATACAATGTAGTTGGGCATTACCGGAATTTTGCCTCCGCCGCCGGGTGCATCAATTACATAAGTTGGTACAGCAAGCCCGGAGGTGTGGCCAATCAGGCTTTCCATAATTTCAATTCCTTTTCCGACCGGTGTCCTGAAATGTGCCAATCCTTCCGAAAGGTCGCACTGGTACATGTAATACGGGCGCACACGGTTCTGCACCAGTTTGTGCACCAGGTTTTTCATAATTCGCGGGCAATCGTTTACATCTGCCAGAAGTACGGATTGATTTCCGAGCGGAAATCCGGCATCGGCCAGCATTGCGAGTGCTTCGCGTGCTGAAGATGTTATTTCGCGCGGATGATTAAAATGGGTATTGATCCAAACGGGCTGGTATTTTTTCAGCACATTTAAAAGATTTTCTGTAATCCGGTAAGGCAGCACAACAGGCATCCGTGTACCAATCCTTACGATTTCGACATGCGGGATAGCTGTAATTTCAGAAAGCAGCCAATCCAGGTAACTGTCTGAAAGCATCAGCGGATCGCCTCCCGACAAAAGTACATCTCGCACCTGCGGGGTATTTTTAATGTATTCAATTCCCTTTTTCAATTGTTCTTTACCTGGAATCGAATCCACATCTCCCACTTTTCTTTTTCGGGTACAGTGCCTGCAATACATCGAACATATATTACTTACATGAAACAGCACCCTATCGGGGTAACGGTGGGTAATTCCTTCCACCGGGCTGTCGGTATCCTCAGAAAGCGGATCTTCCAAATCTGTTTTCAGTACCGTTAATTCATGAATGTTTGCAAAAGCCTGTTTGTATACCGGATCATTTTCATAATTTTCGGTATCGATTAATGAAAGATAATAAGGTGTTATTGATAAAGGAAACCTGCTTACCGTGGTTTCCATCAGTTTTTTTTGGTCTTCCGGAAATTTAATCCCGGTTAACAGTTCGAATTTCTCAATCGAGTCAATCGAATGTTTTAATTGCCACTTCCAATCCTTCCAGTTTGAAATGTTACTTTCCGGTTTAATTCTTCGGGCAATCTCTTGTTGCGCATCATTAAATATTTCCATAAAAATTGTTTCTGTGCGAACAAAAGTAGTCAAATTTTTTTATATGCCCAATGTGCAGAATATGCGACAACCGGCCAACCACGGGCATAACAGCCTAAATGACAACAATATGATTAAATGAAAGAAAAACTCATGAAGGCGATTTTAACGTTGAATTAATCTGAGATAGTTTTTACAGAAAACATTTTTTAGAATTATGTTTTATTAGAATCTTCCAGTGTATCGT
This sequence comes from uncultured Tangfeifania sp., assembly GCA_964443035.1. Taxonomy (GTDB): domain Bacteria; phylum Bacteroidota; class Bacteroidia; order Bacteroidales; family Prolixibacteraceae; genus Tangfeifania. The sequence continues at coordinate 4,278 of CAYUBV010000105.1, read as the reverse complement.
CATTGGAAATCAGAGGGAAAGCTTCCACGTCATCTATTTCAAGAATGCTTACCAGCAGTTCGAGACTGTTTTTTATGTTCTCAAGTGTTGAATCGTCGAGTTTAATCATTTTCTCGGAAAGGCGCTCGTGAAGCAATGAGGGCATTTTTTGCATTAACTGGTCGCCCTTTGAAGTAAGCGCAATTGTTACCACTCTTTTGTCTCCCGATTTCGGAAGACGTGCCACCAATCCTTTATTTTCCAACCGGTTAATGATGCCACTCGCTGTACTTGCATTCATATTCAGAAATTTTCGGATATCGCCCTGCCCGGTCTGGTAGTTTGCTGAATCGCGCAAATACTGTAAACACAACACCTGCGGAATACTGACACCATATTCTTTCTGAATTTTTTTGGACTCCAGGTTTATTGAACGGACAATTTTCCGGATTTTTATTAAAATTTCTGTAGATTCCATAAACAAAAGAGTTACAGCCCTCAAAGTTAAAATTATTTTTTTCTTCGAATTTTCTCCGTAAAAACCAGCACAATCCACAAGAAAAAATATAGTTTTTTTTTAAGCAAAAAGAGTTTCATAGTGTTTCTATTACAGAAAGATTTGAATAAATTTGGAAAAGATTTAAAAAAAACCATAAAAACGTAATGAAATGATTAAAAAAGGAACAATCAGGATTTTATTATTTGCAGGAATAGTCGGACTGCTTTCGCAGGCCTTTATAAGCTGCAATTCGCAGCCGGAAGAGAAATTTATCGGGCTGCAATTGTATTCTGTTCGCGAGGCGATGAATGAAGATCTGCATGGAACAGTTGCAAAAGTAGGCGAAATGGGCTACAAGTTTGTTGAAGCAGCGGGTTACAACGACGGCCGGTTTTATGGCCTGACGCCCACTGAATTTGAAGAACTTTGTGAAACCAATAATTTGCGATTTTACGGTTCGCATGCCGGACAGGATGTGCCGGATTCTGCAAACTATGAGCAGACAATGGAATGGTGGGACGTGTGTATTGAGGCCCATAAGGAAGCCGGGGTTAAATGGATTGTACAACCATGGATGGGAGAAACCGGTTACGAAAGCAAGGAAGGATTGGAACGTTACTGTGAATACTTCAATGAAGTGGGCGCAAAATGTAACGAAGCAGGCATTCGTTTCGGTTATCACAACCACGCCAATGAGTTCACCACTGAATTTGAAGGCAAGCCGGTTTACGACTGGATGCTTGAAATGACCGACCCCGAAAAAGTTATGTTCCAGCTCGATTTATACTGGATAATCGAAGGAGGGAAAGACCCTCTAAATTATTTTGACAATTATCCGGGAAGGTTTGAACTGTGGCACATTAAAGACGAAAAAGAAGTAGGCGCAAGTGGTGAAATCAATTTTGAACGCATTTTTGCTGAACGCGAAAAATCGGGTGCTATGTACGGAATTGTTGAAGTGGAAAAATACAATTTTGACCCAATTGTGAGTGTGGAAAAAAGCCTTGAATTTTTGCAGCAGGCTGAATATGTAAATTTTATGGAGGAATAAACTAAAAATCAGGGCACGGAATTTAATTCCGTGCCCTGATTCTTTTAAAACTTTCCCAAACTTACAAGTCAGAAAAGGTATTTTATGGTAAATGCAAAATCGAGCGGTTGTGCATTAAGCCCGTCTCTTCCCAAAATATCGAAATAGGGTTTTACTTCGATTCCCGCAGTTACAGGTGCTTCATAAAAAAGATATTCTATCCCTACAAGCCCGTCGATACCAGCCACAAAAGCAGTTTCTGTTACCTGCCGGCTTATCTGAGAATCAGTTTCCGTTTCATCCCAGCTTTCATAACCGGTATGAGCACCAAAGCCATAATAAAATACAAGTTGGTAAGAAAAATCAAATAAATCATACCTGTAATATTCAGTTAATAAATGAAGCTGCAGTCCGCGGTTGCTTCCAAAACTCCGGGTTCCCAAAAGTGCTTTAAAAGACTGCGCATCGCTGGTATAATAGCGGTATTCGAGCCCGGAAGTAAGTCCTCCACGAATTCCTGCTGCCTGGTTAAACCCTTGTCCGTAAACAAGGTGACCAGCAAGAACAACTACCAAAATTAACAAAAACCGCTTCATGCAAAGTTTCTTTGATTTACCGCAATTTACTTAATTTTCACGAATTACGTTTCCCGATCCTGAAATATGGGCTTCAACAACAGGAGCTCCACTGTAAAAAACATTTCCGCTGCCCGATATGTTTGCTTTCAGAAACCGCTCAGCATTCACCCAGACATTTCCGGATCCCGAAACTGTTGCCTCACAGTTTCGTAACGACAAATCCCAGGCATCGATTTTCCCGGATCCACTTAACAGAAACCCTGCATTTGTTGCCACTCCTGTAAAATAAAGATTGCCTGAACCGGAAACCACGCCATCTACCTGACCAGCATCGATGGCGGTTTCAATTATTCCCGAACCCGAAACAGCAACGTTTAAACGTTCGGCTTCGAAAAAACCGGTAGTAATAATGCCTGAACCGCTTTGGGCAATGGCTTCGATATAAGGCATTGTGATGAACACTTTTAGAGGAAGCTGGTTTCTGAAGTTTCGCAAACCCCGGGTGTGAATCCGAAGTGTATTTCCGGTTACATTGGTTTCAATGTATGGAATCAGGTTCGATTCGGCTTCAATCAGAATATCGTATTCTGCACCGGGTGAAATGTGTACATCGAAATTGCCCTCTGATTTTACTTTTGAGAAACGGCTGGTAAGCCTTGCTTCAGTGGCTTCAATTCCATTTCCCCTGATGATTAAATCATCGATACAACTGGTGGTTGAAAATAACAGTAACACCAAACCAACAGTGAGTTGTTGAATTGTTTTCATGGCTTTAAAATTTTAGTTGTTTTCTTATTCTGTTTTTTGTTTCCCTATATGACAGGCGTTTTCAGGGAACATTACAAAAAGTATGCAAAAACCTTAAAATTTGTTAAAGCTTTTTATTTTACAGAATCAGTTTTTGAATATCCTGCTCAGAATAATCGGGAACTGCACCATGCTGCGAAGCAACATAAGCGCCTAAAGCGCAAGCAAACCCAAGCGCTTTTTGTGGCGGATGTTTTTTTGAAAGCCCTGCAATCAGTGCAGCCAGGAATGAATCGCCGGCGCCCACTGTGTCGGTGGCCTGTACTTTAAATCCGGGGTGCTCATAAAATTCCTCACCCATATAAAGAACAGCTCCGTTTGCTCCGCGGGTAACACAAACAGTAGGGCAACTATAAAAGCCGGACAACCATTTTATCAATTCTTTTTCGCTGCCGCTTTTATTGTGCCAGGCGGCAATTCTAATTAATTCCTCATCATTCAATTTTGCAAAATCAGAAACATGCAGCAGTTGTTCAACAATTTCCGGTTTATCGAAAGGCGGACGCAGATTCACATCGAGCAACCGGTCAGCTTTCGATTTTTCAAAGAGACCGAGCAACGTTTCGCGGGTGGTTTGGTTTCGTTGTGCCAGGCTGCCAAAAATAATTAAATCAGCAGTGGCTGCCAGCTCTGTTAATTCAGCAGCGCCAGAAATATTATCCCATGCAACAGGTTCGCAAATTTCGTAGGTTGCATTCCGGTTTTCATCGAGGTGAATGAGCACCTCGCTGGTATCCAGAATTTTGTCGATGCTTACAAACCGGGTATCCATCCCGTTTTTTTCGAGAAACTGTTTTAACTCAGTACCCAGTTCATCATCTCCGATTCTGCTCACGATTACCGGATTAAAACCCAGCTTCTTTAAATGAATGCCCACATTCATTGGGGCGCCACCCGGTTGTTTACCTCCGGGAAGCATATCCCACAGCACTTCGCCGTAACAAATAATTTTACTGAAATTGTTGCTTTCCATATCAGTTTTAGCTTTTTTTCAAAAATACCGAAAAACTTAAACAACGGTATTTCAATCCGCAATCAAGAACTGAAAATATAATCCCATTTTCAACAGATTAATTTTAAATCTATTTGGATCAGGAAAAAATAAAATATTATATTTGCACCCGCTAAATATGGTGGATGTAGTTCAGTCGGTTAGAACGCTGGATTGTGGTTCCAGAGGTCGCCGGTTCAAGTCCGGTCTTCCACCCAAAAAATGAAGCAGCCTGAAAATTCGGGCTGCTTTTTTTAATCTGCTACGCTGATTAATTTTCCCAGAACTTTGCCAGGCTCACTGAAGCATTTTTTTCTGATTCACTCAAAGGTTCACCTACAATTTCCAGATGAATTTCGGGAGTTCCGGATGGCCACGAAATTGTATCCCCATT
>CAYUBV010000104.1:7302-8878 GCA_964443035.1 uncultured Tangfeifania sp. | reverse complement strand
TGCTGCAAATTACCCCCTTCAAACGATTCATGAAACGTATTGATACGGTGGCGGGTAAAATCGATGAACTGATCGGGAATGACAATATCTCCGCGACGGATCTCCTCGCGAAGGCTGCCGCATGCCGTAGTGGCTAAAATATATTTGCACCCCAGTTTATTTATTGCCCATATATTTGCCCGGTTGTTAACCTGGGTTGGCGGTATAGAATGATCTCTGCCGTGACGGGAAAGAATGAACACTTCAACACCATCTATTTCGCCGGTTTTAAACGTAGACGATGGTTTTCCAAAAGGTGTGTCAACTTCAATTTCCCCGGAATTTTTAAGAATGGAAGGATCCTCCAGCCCGGTTCCGCCAATAATTGCAATTTTATTCATCATTTTTATTTTTTTCAGGAAACAGTTTCAGAATACTTTCTTTATTGGCTTTGCAAACTCCCCGCTCGGTAATCAAACCGGTAATTAGGTGCGAAGGTGTTACATCGAACCCATAATTTACTACCGGACTGTTTTCAGGCACCAGCCGAACCTCGACAATTTCATCATCTTTCCATCCTTCGATTTTGGCAACTTCGTCCGAACCCCGCTCTTCAATCGGGATTTCCCGAAGACCGTCCTCAATTTTCCAGTCGAATGTTGAAGAAGGCAACGCCGCATAAAAAGGCACATCGTTGTCTTTTGCAGCCAGCGCTTTTAAGTAGGTCCCGATTTTATTGGCCACATCGCCGGTAACCGTAGTCCGGTCGCTGCCTGTAATTACCATGTCTACTTTGTCGTGCTGCATTAAATGCCCGCCTGTGTTGTCGGCAATTACGGTATGCGCAACTCCTTCTTCGCCCAGTTCGTAAGCGGTGAGCCGTGCCCCCTGGTTTCGCGGACGGGTTTCATCAACCCACACATGCACAGGAATCCCTTTCCGGTGAGCTTTATAAATGGGTGCAGTGGCAGTTCCCCAGTCGATGCAGGCCAGCCATCCGGCGTTGCAATGCGTTAGAATATTTACAGTATCCTTTTTTTTCTGATAAATATCTTCAATTATTTTCAGGCCGTTTTCTCCGATTTTTTCGCCAAACTGAATCTCTTCTTCTTTAAAAGAATTTGCCTTTTCAAGCGTTTTTTGAATCAGATTCGAATCTGATTTTTGCTGATGTATAAAATCCACCATTTCATCTACTGCAAAAGCCAGATTGACCGCAGTGGGCCGGGCCGATTTTAAATATTCAGCAGATTTATTTATTTGCTCTTCAATGTTGTTTTCATCGAAATTTACTACTGCCAGGTACATTCCGTAAGCCGCAGTTACGCCAATCAGCGGAGCGCCGCGTACTACCATCTCTTTGATGGCATAAAATACATCGTCCACATTTTTTAAATCAAATACTTCAAACTGAAACGGCAACTTGCGCTGGTCGATGACCTGTACAATTTTCGAATCATCATTATTTAACCAAATTGTATGATAATGTTTTCCATTAATTTTCATTCTCTGGTATTAAATTTCTTATTTTCGAGGCTAAAAATAATAAAATGCAAATTGATCTCACTTCCACAAAAAATATCATTTTCGATTTGGG
>CAYUBV010000104.1:0-7202 GCA_964443035.1 uncultured Tangfeifania sp. | reverse complement strand
AATTCCCGTCGCTTTTTATAAAAGATTATTATTCGCATGAGATTCACGACCGCAAACCCGATTTAACTTCTTACCAAAAAGTTATTGAATTCTCAGGGGTAAATCCTGAAGAAAGCCTTTTTGTGGATGATTTGGAGAAAAATATTCTGGGCGCCCAAAAAGCGGGGTTAAAGACTTTCTGGCTGAAACCGGAGATGGTACTTTCAGATATTTTCTGAAAATCTATTTGAGAATCCTAATATTTTTCAGCCTGATATCATCCACCGGACGATATTCCCGGTCGGTTTCCACCTGCGTAATGGCATCTACCACATCCATTCCTGAAACTACTTCGCCAAAAATAGTGTAGGTTCCGTCGAGGTGCGGCGCGCCGCCCACAGTTTTGTAGGCCTGCCGCTGTTCCGGGGTGAAAGTAAAATCGTTATCTTCTTCGATTTCATCGAGCTCCTTGTCGAAATATTTGCGGCCCGAAACAATGTAAAACTGGGATCCGTCGGAGCGGCGCCTCCTGTTTTTGGTGTCGGGTTTCCGGGGCGAACCAATCATTCCGCGCTTGTGAAACAAACCCGGCACAATGTGCGAGGGAATTGTGTAACCTGGCCCCTTGTAACCCACAATATCGCCCTTTTCGGCATAGCGGGTATCGGCTGCACCTGTTTGAATTCCAAAGTTTTTAATTACCCGGTGGATAAGTAAACTGTCGTAATAATTTTCTTTTGCAAGTTTGATGAAATTATCGCGGTATTGCGGCGTTTCATTAAACAGACGGATGGTAATGTCGCCCCTGTCGGTTTCCAAAACCAGCCCCTTAATTTTCCGGTTTTCAGCCGCAATTTGTTCATTGCCGCCCGATCGCAGCGATTCCAGGGAGCGTGGCCCGCTGGATTTTTCTTTCAACATTTTTGAAATAAGAAAAGCAGGAATGGCCAGGCTTTGCATCTCGTAGCTAATCACATCGGAATAGGCGATTCCAATGACTTTTCTATTCGAAACAAAAATGGGGGTGCCAAACATTGACTTTCGAATCCGGTTGGTGATGCGGTAAATTCTTGAGCCCTGAAGGGTTGCAAGATTTAACAGCTTGCCGGTAAAAATCTGGAGCGTTTGCCCTGCGGGCTCCCTGATGTAGGAAGTTTTGGCCCCATTGGGAGCATTGCCCGCATACAGTTCAATTGGTTTGCGTTTCACACTGTCAACCTTCAAAATAATCAGATCGCTGATTCGATCGAACGCCACATATTTATCAGCAACATATTCTTTATCGGTATCAAAGGGCGAAATCAGTACTTTGCTGGCCTGGCTGATTAGTGAATATTTTGTAACCACGAGGTCTTCTCCCACAAAAAACCCCTGCCCCGATTCCAAAATGCGGTTGCCGTCGTAGGAATCGAGTTCCACAATCGAGGGCATCACATCTTCCCAGCCGGTTTCCTGCTTTTGAGTTTCGGCAGATTTGGCTGATTCAGGCTGTTTCTCCTGTTTTTCTTGTTTTGAATTACAGGAGAACATTAGCAACCCAATACAAATTAGTGAGAATATATACTTTAGTTTATTCATTCAGTACAGTAACTTTAATTTTTACGTCGTTAAACGGACGGTGGTTTTCATCGGTTTTCAGGGCCGCAATTTTATCGATGGTTTCAAATCCTTCGATGCATTCGCCAAAAATGGTGTATTCCCCGTCTAAATCAGGATAGCCGCCAATGGTTGTATAAGCTTCCCGCTGTTCGGAGGTAAACTCCAGTGTGTTGTTATTTAATTCATATTCCGTTTCAATTTGCTGTTTTACGCTTTCGGCAATTTCACGAAAAGCATCCACCATTTTTTCCTCTTTCAGCATTTTCAGTTCCGAGCGAATTTCATCTGTCAGGTATTTTTGCGTAATTTTCTTACGAATAGGCCGGTTTACCGCCATTTCCATGGTATCGAGTTCGCCGGAAGAATGCACCCTACCCTTTACTATGAAAAACTGGGAGATGTCGGATTGCTGCCAGGGATTCACCTCATCGGGCTGCCGGGGAGCACAAAGCGCTCCTTTTTTATGAAAATGATTTGCAAGAATCTCATCGTCGACCGTTTTATCCGGATCGCCATACCCAATGCGTTCGCCGGGAGCAGCATTTTTCGAACTTTTGGAACCACCCTGAATCAGGAAATCCTGGATAACACGGTAAAAAAGCGTTCCGTTGTAATAACCTTCTTTGGCCAATTCAATGAATGCATCGCGATGTTTGGGCGTGTCGTCATAAAGCCTGAATTTCATATCGCCCATGTTGGTTGAAACCTGCACAATTTTGGACTGGGAAAAACCGGTAATTGAAACAACCATTAAAACAACAACTATTAAAAAATTTCGAATCATACTGTTACTCCACCATTTCTATTTTCATTTTCACATTCTTGAGCGGACGATCGTTTTCATCCGTTTCTACAGCGGCAATTTTATCCACAATCTCCATTCCTTCAATTACTTCGCCAAAAACGGTGTAATCGCCATCGAGTGAGGGATAACCTCCGGTTGTAGTATAAATTTCGCGCTGTTCGTCTGAAAACTTAAAAACAAGGTTCCTGGCTGCAATCAGACTATCCACCTGGTCTCTAATTTCAGTTACTCTCATTGTAAAACCTTCCCTGTCGTCATTTTTTCTGAATTCCTGTATTTCATCATCAATTGCCATCAGATAATCCCTGACCAAATCATTTTTTATTTGCTGGCTTTTCATGATTTCCATAGTGTCCAATTCACCATGTGAGAAAATGTCACCTTGTATAATATAAAATTGCGATGCGCTTGATCTTTTTTCAAAATTCGTTAATCCCCCGCGGCGTGCAGCAGCAACTGCACCTCTTTTGTGAAAATATTCAGGAATAAATTCAGCAGGCAGCGTATAATCTAGAGTGCCACCTCCAAGTTTAATACCGTTTTCGGCATTTTTAGAATCCGGGTCGCCTCCCTGAACCATAAAATTCTCAATAACCCGGTGAAACAGCAATCCATCGTAAAAATCGTCCCGGGTAAGTTTTATAAAGTTTTCCCGGTGCCCGGGAGTTTTCTCATACAACTTCACTTTTATATCTCCAAATTCAGTTTTAATTACTACTGTATGTCCTTTGCCGTTTTCAGCATTTCCACAGGAAACTATTGTGGATATTAAAGTTATTGCAATAAAAAATATTAATTTTCTCATTATTTTTATAATTTACTTGTACTTTCCTGTTGATTGAAAAAATTGCTGTAAAGATAAAAAGATGGAGCAACTGAAGTAAAAAATAAATATTTGAATTTTCATGTATTTATTATTTTCAAAAATTTTAAATAAAAGAACAATAATTTGAAAGCAATAAAACTGATAATCCTGTTCTGCCCGCTATTATTTGCCTGCGAAAATCAAAACTCAGAGGGACCAAATAATAGTATTACCCGTGAAATTGAGCTTGTGCCTGATAGTTTCATAGCCAAACTTCCCCGGCAACTGGTTGAAAATTCGGGGTTGATTTATTTTAATGATTTATTGTGGTCGTTTAACGACAGCGGTGGAGAAAATGAAATTTATGGATTCAACACATCGGGTGAAATTATCATCGAAGTTCAGTTGGAGAATGCTGAAAACATAGACTGGGAAGACATTGCACAGGACGAAGAGTTTATTTACATTGGTGACTTTGGCAACAATAACGGGGCCCGCAAAGATTTGAAAGTTTACAAAATCAGCAAATCGGACATTACTGCAGAATCGCAGCAATCCGTTCAGGCTGAAATTATCCGGTTTTCATATTCAGACCAAAATCAATTCAGCTTTCCGCCCCACACAACCCCTTTTGATTGTGAATCGATTACAATCATAGAGCGGAAAATCTATTTGTTTACCAAAAACTGGGAAAATGAAACCACTACTGTTTATAATTTGCCAAAAACCGCAGGTGAATATATAATCGAGCCACTGGATTCGTTCGAGGTAAAAGGATTAATAACAGGCGCTGATTACAACCGGGAGCATTCAATCCTTGCTTTGGCAGGTTATCACGATTTCAAACCATTGGTCCGGCTGTTTAAAAACGTTTCCAAAGAAAATCTTTTTGGTCAGGAAAATGTGTTTATCTCTATGGATTCAATTGCCGGCGCGCAAACAGAAGGAATTTGTTTTTTAGGCAACGATACGCTTCTGGTATCCTGCGAAAGTACATTCACTTTTCCGGCGCAGGTTTTTATGATTGATCTTAAAACGCTGGATTAAATATGGAACATATCCGTGTAAATTCCAATATTGAGCTCGAAACCCTTAAACTTTCGATGACCGATGTAATTTTTGAAGCCATTGACCGCGACCGCGAATTTTTAACCCGCTGGCTCCCGTTTGTTGATTATACACAAAATGCTTCTGATACCGAAAACTTCATAAAAAGCGTAGTGAATCAACCGGGAAGAAAGCGCGATGAAGTTTACAGCATTTGGTACAAACAGGAATTTGCCGGATTAATCGGGTTTAAGGAAACCGACTGGATCAACCGGAAAACTGAACTGGGGTACTGGCTGACAGAACGGATGCAGGGAAAAGGGATTGTTACAGCTTGCATGGAAAAATTAATACGATTTGCGTTTCAGAAACTAAATATGAACCGCATACAGGTAAAAGTTGCCACGGGCAATTCAAAAAGCGCCGCCATCCCGAAAAAGCTGGGATTCAGCTTTGAAGGAACCGAACGCCAGGGCGAAAAGCACCAAAACAAATATTTCGATCTGAACGTGTACAGTTTGTTAAAATCCGACCTGGTTTCCTGATCTCAATTATTTCCACATTTCATTGATTAATAAGAACTTAACCTTAACCCACAGGTTAATTAGTGTTAAATGTAATTCTTTTTCCAAGGAATATTAATATATTTGACCCATAAATTCGTTTGTTCGGATTTTTCAAAATACCGGACTGGCGAACAGATAATATTTATACGATGAAAGAAGCTATGGAAGACAAGAAAATAAGAAGAAACCTTTACCGTGTGCTTCGGAAAACAGGATTTCAGAAAAATGAAATACAACCCGATGCCACCTATAAAAGGGATTTACGGTTTGATTCAGTTGACTGGAAAATTTTTACTTTTTATTTAGAAGGAATTTTCAATATTTCGGTACGTGATGATGAATTGTACAGGCTTGGAAGTGTAAACGATACGGTACAGTATTTAAAAAATACAGCTTAATTTTTAGGTGATTATTAAAATGTGAGATGTAAAGAGGATCAAATTATAATTTGATCCTCTTTTATTTTGAATTCTTAAACATTCTGCCTTCTATTTTGTAATTTACTTCATTTAACTAAAATATCGAAAAATGGAAAATATTGAATCGCTTTGGGACCGGTTTTATGATGCAGTTATGACTTTCGGTCCGAGTCTCATTGGTGCTTTAATTGTTCTGGCCATTGGCTGGTGGGTAATAAAACTCATCCAAAAAGGGTTACAAAAAGGTTTTGAAAAACGCGAAATCGATCCATCGCTCCGCGGTTTTTTAAACAGCATTATTGGCATATTGCTGAAAACTATGCTGCTCATAAGTGTTGTGGCGATGCTCGGGGTAGAAATGACCTCTTTTATTGCTATTCTTGCAGCGACAGGTCTGGCAATTGGCATGGCGCTTTCAGGAACATTACAGAATTTTGCCGGCGGAGTAATGCTTCTTTTGTTCAAACCGTTTAAAACAGGCGATTATATTACAGCTCAGGGACATTCGGGAACGGTTAATGAAATTCAAATTTTCAATACAATACTCAAACACCTGATAATGTAACCATTATTATACCTAACGGGGGACTTTCCACGAACTCAACGGTGAATTATTCAACTGAAAAACGCCGCAGGGTCGATTTTCTTTTTGGAATTGGATATGGAGACGATGTGGATAAAGCCAAACAGGTTTTGAAAAAATTAATTGATGATGACAAACGCATTTTGCAGGACCCCGCTCCGTTTATTGCAGTGAAAGAACTCGGCGACAGTTCGGTAAATATTGTGGTGCGTGCATGGGCCGAGGCTGCAGATTACTGGGCGATTTTCTTCGACATGCACGAAAAAGTGTATAAAACATTCAATAAAGAAGGACTCAACATTCCGTTCCCGCAAATGGATGTGCATCTTCAGAAATAGAGATCACCTGTAAATTAGAAATGGCGTCACTTCCGGTGGTGCCATTTTTTTTTTGGAAGAACGCTGCTCGTTCCTGAAAACCCAGGCCGGTAAAAATTATGTGCTCGACTATTCGCTTGACAAACTGCAAAAGCGCGTTGACCCGGAGTTGTTTTTCCGCATCAACCGCAATTTTATGGTGAACATCAACTGCATTGCAAAAATCATCAGCTATTCCACCAACCGACTGAAAATGAGATTGAAAAACTTTGACGATGAAGGACTCACCGTCAGCCGCGACAAAGTACCTGACTTCAAACAGTGGCTCGACCGGTGAAGTTTTGCCAAATTTTCTTTAATTTTGAAAAAAATGTTCAGAAAATGACAACAGTAATTATTAACGAGAAAACAACAAAAGGGAAAAAATTGCTTGAATTCCTGAAAAGCTTTTCAAATGAAAAATTTATTTCCATTGAAAAAGAGCCGAATGAAACAACAAAAAAGGCAATTCGGGATGCAAAGGAAGGTAAAGTTACCCAGGCAAAAAATGTGGATGACCTGATGGAAAAACTGAATGCATGAGCTATACGCTATCATTTACCAACCAATTTAAACGTGATTTCAAAACCTGTAAAAAGCGAAACTATCCTATCTCTGAATTACAGGAAGTGTTTTCTTTGCTCGAAGCCAATGAAGGTTTACCTGCCAAATATAAATCGCACAAACTTACAGGAAATTACGCGGGGTGTTGGGAATGTCACATAAAACCAGACTGGTTGCTCATCTGGGAAAAGGATACTCAGAAAAAGGAAATCAAATTAATACGTACCGGCACGCATACCGATTTGTTTTAATCAAAAATAAAAGGATGACAGGGAATAAACCATGCCATCCCTTCAAATCTATTTTTCAATACAAAACAATTTCAATTTTTGCTGATGATAGCAGCCCAGCCACCTCCTGGTGCCATATCAATTTTTATTTTGGAGGATGCACTTACATTTTCCTTTTCCTGTTTAAAATCGGCAGCATGGCGGCCGGCATTCACACCGTCTTTCCAAACCTGCATGGTGTAATTTCCG
>CAYUBV010000103.1:2410-8913 GCA_964443035.1 uncultured Tangfeifania sp. | reverse complement strand
TAATGGCAAAATTCCGCTCGCCCAGCGACGTGAGCAGTCCGTCGGCAATGGTTTTGGGATTGACCGAGGGAATCATTTTCCCGGCCCGGAACGATTGGAATGCATCATCGGCACCGGCTGGTTCGGCTGCAATTACTTTACATGCCGGCAACAGTTTTTTGGTGGAAATGGCCGTTCCGCTGAGCAACCCACCACCGCCCACCGGGGCAATTATTATATCAAATTCACCTGTTTCTTCAATCAGTTCTTTGGCAGCCGTTCCCTGACCGGCAATCACAAAAAAGTTGTTGTACGGATGAATTTCAGTGGCCCCGGTTTCTTCCACCACTTTTGCCAGCGTGGTTTCACGGGCTTCGAGCGTGGGCTCGCAAAAAGTGATATTTGCGCCGTAACCCGCTACTGCTTTCTTTTTAATCTCGGGAGAGGTTCGCGGCATCACAATGTGGGCAGCTATTCCGCGCATTTTTGCTGCCAGTGCCAGCGCCGCCGCATGGTTCCCGGAAGAATGGGTCGCCACACCTTTTTGTGCGTCTTCTTCCGAAAGCGAAAAAACGGCATTGCAGGCGCCACGGAATTTAAATGCACCCACCTTCTGGAAATTTTCGCATTTAAAATGCAAGTCGGAATCCACCATTTTATTAATACCGGAAGAACTTAAAACCGGTGTTTGGTGTGCATATCTACGGATGATTTTATGTGCATTTTTAACATCGGAATATTCGGGTAAATATTTAGTATTCATTGACTCAGTTTTTATATCTCGCGCAAAGGCGCTAAGGCGCAAAGCGAAATAATTGATAGCAAATATTCTTTGCGACTTCGCGCCTTTGCGTGCTGTCTTCTATTAAAATTCTCCTTTAAAGAAAAATGCTTCCACACCTTGCACTCTCGGACGTGTTTTAAACAGGCCGCCGGCATTTGGATATTTTTCAAGTTCCTCATCGCTGGTTCCCTGCCGGGCAGTAGTAATGTAAAGAGTGCCTAAATCCTCATCGCCAAAAGCGCAGGAAGTCACATTTTTTGCCGGCACTTCGATGGTGCGCAGCAGTTCGCCGGTTTTGGGATTCCAGCAACCCACAGCCGAACCGCCCCACAACGCCACCCAGATATTTCCTTCGGCATCGATGGTCATTCCGTCGGGATATCCCATTTCTTCGGGAACTTCAACAGCCGTCTGCGGATTTGAAATATCGCCGGTTGCATTGTCGTAATCGTAAGCCATCACTTTTCGGGTGGGTGTATCGATGTAATACATTTTCGCAGCATCGAGTGACCAGACAATTCCGTTGGAAGTGGTTACATTTTCAACCATTTTATGGACCGTACTATCCGCATCGAAGCGGTAAAGTGCACCGGCTTCTTTTTTCCCGTTCATGTTCATGGTTCCTGCCCAAAAGCGTCCGGCCGGATCGCATTTTCCATCATTAAACCGGTTGCCTTCAACACCTTCTTCCGGATTGGCAATTAGTTTTTTTGTGCCGGTTTCAGGATCGAGCTGATAAATTCCGTTCTGAAGTGCCACAATTACCTGTCCCGATTCGGCAGGAACCACCGTTCCAACCATCTGGCCGGTAAACATTTCTTTATTGTTTTTCAGTTTCGGATTGTAAAAATTCAGAATTTTACCCGTGATATTTACCCAGAGTAGCTCCCCGGTCTTGTGGTTCCAGATGGCTCCTTCGCCCAATTCAGATTGTTTGTCGAGTACAAGTTTCACTTCGTTTGTTTTTTGAGTTGAACAACCTGCCAGTAAAATGGCAGTTAAAAACACCAGTAACGTTCTTTTCATCTTCTCTGCATTATTTATAAAGATTCCGGCTTTCGCCGGAATGACAAAGGCCATGATAAAAGGCTCCATATTCAAAAGGAACTTCTATTAATCAAATACTTTTAATCAGCTCTTTCATTATCCGGGTCATTTTAGGTTCGGCTTTCATAGCCACCTTTTGAACTTCCTCATGCGAAATCTCCACAATTTCGCCGGGCACGCCGCTGTCGGTAATGATTGAAATTCCAAAAACCCTGATTCCCATGTGGCGGGCCACAATCACCTCGGGAACGGTTGACATGCCGATTACATCGCCGCCCAGCACGCGGAACATTTTATATTCGGCCGGAGTTTCGAAAGTGGGCCCCTGCACCCCAACATAAACACCTTCTTTTACCACAATGTTGTTTTCGATAGCAATCAGTTTGGCTTTGTTTCGCAGGCGCTCGTCATACACTTTACTCATGTCGGGAAAACGGGGACCGAGTTCGTTTTCATTTTTTCCGTGCAGCGGATGTTCTGTAAAAAAGTTGATGTGATCGTTAATCAGTACAATTTCACCAACGTGCCAGTCGGGATTTAAACCGCCCGAAGCATTGGAAACAAACAGGTGGGTAACTCCCACAAATTTCATGACCCGCACCGGAAAGGTGAGTTCCTTCATGGAATAGCCTTCGTAATAATGAAAACGCCCCTGCATTGCCAGCACTTCTTTATTGCCGAGTTTCCCATAAATCAACCTTCCGGCATGGCCTTCGACAGTTGAAACCGGAAAATCGGGAATTTCATTATACGGAATCGATTCCAGTATTTCAATTTCCTTTGCCAGTCCTCCAAGCCCGGTCCCCAGAATAATTCCAATTTCAGGACTGGCGTTTATTTTTTCTTTTATGAAGCTCGCGGTTGCTTTTATTTTCTCCAACATAATTTAAAATCTTTTTATTGAACGACTTACCCTCATCGTCCAGGAATTTAACTTTCACCGGAAGATAGTAAAGTGCCTCTTTAAAAGAATCTTCCAAACCGGTCATTCCCTGAAAACGCACGGCATCTTTTTCGGTGGTGATAATTATTTTCTTCTTTTTTTTCAGCAAATCAAATTTTTGTGTAATTTTTCGCACATCATCATCAGAATAATTATGATGATCCGGAAAATTCAGCACCTCTGTTTCGCCTGCAAACTGTTTTAGGTACTCCGGAATAAGGCGGGGAAAAGCAATTCCGGTAACAATTAATATTGCATAGGAATGTTCTTCGTAAAAATCATTCCCCAGTTTTTTCCCTGAAAAAACGGGTTGAATCTTACCGTAACCATACGTGGTAAAAAACAGTTCCTGGTAGGGTTTCAGTCCGACCTCTTTCTGCAATATACGGCGCATGATCGGAGTTATTTCATTCGGACATTTTGTAAAAATAATGACGTTGGCCCGGCGCATCTGGCCGGCACTTTCGCGCAGACGTCCGGCTGGAAGCAACATGTCTTCCTTTATTTGGCGGTTGTAATCGATTAAAAGAATATTGATCCCGGCGGTAATTTTCCGGTGCTGGAATGCATCGTCGAGCAATATTACATCAGGAGTGTTTTCATCATCTTTCTGAAGTAATGTCTCAACGCCTTTCACCCGGTTTTCGCAAACCGAGACAGAAATATCAGGGTATTTTTTCTTAATCTGAAGCGGCTCATCGCCTGCTTCCGAAACATGGGTGTCGGTTTCCACCCAATGAAATCCGCTGGTTTTCCGTTTGTATCCGCGACTCAGGGCAGCTACTTTAAAATTTTCCTTTAAAAGACCGACCAGGTATTCTACATGCGGCGTTTTACCGGTTCCGCCAATGGTAATGTTGCCGATTGAAATAACCGGAACGTCGAACTCTCTGGATTTTAGAATATTCAGGTCGTACATGCGATTACGAAAATACACACCAATTCCATAGAGTAGCGAAAACGGATATAGCAAAAACTTGATCATTAATTACAGGTTTTTAAGAAAGCGAAGATAGAAATTTTAACGCATCAGAAAACCTTTTCCGGATTACCATTTATTAACGCCGGGGAAAATTATTCTTCCAGCGTCTTCAGCCGTTCACCTGCCTGAACCCTGTCGGTAACTTCCTTCTTATTGAGCAGGGCAAATTCTTCGAGCCTGTCCTGCGGCACACCAAAAGCCCGCAGCGCATCACCAACGCTTGAAGCGTTTCTGACCTCCCTGATCCTGATTCGTTTTGGGTTGACATTTAATTTTTGAGGATCGGTCAACTCATCAAAATTAATCATTGTGGTTTCAAACGTATTGTAAAAGGAATCAAAATCGGGCTCTGAAGAAACACCGTGGAAAATGTATACTTCACCTGCATAGTCAATAAAATAGGACAACACTTTAATTGTCCGTTCTTCTCCGGTTTGCTCGTTTTGCGAAACCTGTTCCGAAACAACATTAACTGCCGGGAGCCCATTTACTGTGGTTCTTTTTCTATCAAGAACTTCCAGCTCTAACTGGTCGATTGTAGCTTCGGCAGCCTCATCCAGGCTTTCCTGCTGAGCGAGCATGAAAATCATCAGTGCTTTTCCATCCTCGGGTGCCATCTGAACCTGCATGGGTGTGTTTTGCAATTTCCAGTTGGAAGGCACCGGAAACTTGAATTTCATTTCAGGATGGTAAAATGCATTGTTCTCAACATAACCCTGCCGGGGATCTTCGCCATAAACCATTCCGTCAATCATGTCGAGGTAACTGTCTTCCCTGACCAGCCATTCAGAATAATTGAGGCTGTCTTTCCATTGTTGGGCGTAACGGGTTACATTTTCGTATCGATTTGCAGGATCGGGGTGGGTCGATAAAAAAGCAGGCACCGGACTATTATCGTCGCCGGAATTCATTTTATGAAGCACATTAAAAAACTCAGCCATTTGCTGGCCATCGTATTGCAATTTCGAAGCATACTGAACACCAATCCGGTCGGACTGGCTTTCATTATCGCGGCTGAATTTCAAAAACAACAGTTCCATGCCCTGCATGGCGTAACCGGCAAAATCACGAAATTCTTCGGAGGCAATCATTCCGCCAATTAAAAGCAACTGCCCCAGTTGCTGTTTGCTTTGCTGGCTCACGGTGTGGCGCGCCGTAACGTGTGCCATTTCGTGACCGAGCACACCAATCAATTCAGCTTCGTTATTAAACTGCGCAAGAATTCCACGGGTAAAATAGAGGTAGCCGCCCGGAACTGCAAATGCATTCACCACCGGCGAATCCAAAATCCTGAAATGATATTCCAAATCGGGCCGGTGAGAAATTTTTCCCATTTCTGTTCCTTTTTCCTCGATGAAAGCTTTCAGGTCTTCATCTTCATACAACCCGAAAGCGGAAATCACCTGCGGATCGTACTCTTTACCCATTCTTATTTCCTGAGATTCAGAAAATAACATTAACTGCCGTTTTCCTGTCACCGGATTCACAGCACAGGAAGGAATTAGCAAAAGTGACGCTATCAAAATCAGCCACACAGAAAAATTTTTTATCGGTTTCATGATCATTATATTTAAAACATATTCATTCAATTATAACCGTTGATTCCTGCAATCGTTCAGGAATTATTATTTTTAACGGTTATATCCGTACAATATCGTGAATATTTTAATTGTTTTCAGAATGCTTTTGAATAAATGTTTCATTCCTGTATTGCTGTTTTTTATGCTGGCAAATTTTGGGCAGGCACAGCAAACAGCTATTGGGTCTATTTCTGAAAGCGATCTCAAAAAGCACGTTTCATTTTTGGCAGCCGACAGTTTACGAGGCAGAACCCCGGGTTCTTCGGGGCTGGAAATTGCAGCCAAATACCTGCGCAACGAGGCTATAAATGCTGGATTAAAACCCGGGGCCACCAATTATTTTCAGTATTTCAACCTGGTTTCCACCCGCTCCGACATTCAAAATTCTATGATTAAAAATTCAGATTCGGGAAATATACTGGTTGATTCGGTCATTTGCATGAATCAAAACACAGAATACCTTGAAATAACAGGCGATGCGATATTTGCAGGTTTTGGTTTTCAGGATGAAAAAAACGGTTACGACGATTTGGAAGGACTTGAAGTTGACGGAAAGATTGTAGTATGCAGCGCAGGTTCTCCCGAAATGTTCAAAAAAAACAGTTCATTCAGATGGAACAACCGGCTGGAACAGCAAAAAACCGAACGGCTTTTTGATAAAGGTGCGCGGGCTGTTGTTTTTATTACAAATCCCAAAGATTCAACCAACCGCACATTCAACCGGATTTATTCCCGGATGGAGCAGCAGCGGTATTTTCTGAAGCCGGACACTGTTTCTGCCGATAAAAAGGTCTTTATTACCATCCCCGAATTTGCTGATAATCTTTTGGGTGAAAAAAATGCCTGGAAAAATTATCTGACTGAAATTGCAGATCAAAATAAACCAGCCCCGGTTTATCCTGAAAACTCAACAATTGAAATTCAGTCATCGCAGTTCACAAAAATACATGAAACCCAAAATGTAGTGGGCATGGTTGAAGGCAGCCATCCGGAATTGAAAAACGAATGCGTGGTTTACATGGCACACTACGATCACCTGGGAACTGATTCGGAGGGAAATATTTACAACGGCGCCGATGACAACGCCTCGGGATGTGCTGCCCTCCTTGAAATTGCAGAAACTTTCGGGCAACCGAAATTCCAGCCCTCCCGGAGTATTCTTTTTTTGTGGGTAACCGCCGAAGAAAC
>CAYUBV010000103.1:0-2310 GCA_964443035.1 uncultured Tangfeifania sp. | reverse complement strand
TTGATTCCCGATAAATCGTTGCCTGAATATTTTTTCAGAAGCAGCGACCATCATCATTTTCACAGCCGCAATGTTCCGATAGCCAATCTTGCAACCGGCTACCATGCCGATTACCATAAAGTTACCGATGAACCAGACCGTATCCGGTACGATAAAATAAAACGGGTTGCCGAACTCAGTTTTTTGATTGGATACAAAATGGCCGGTAATTGAGCTGATTTTTTATATTTTCGAACCACAAAAAAACAGATAACTATGATTATTGTTGTACTCGATGGATATACACTTAACCCCGGAGATCTTAGCTGGGAAGGATTGAAACAATTTGGAAACGTAAAAATTTACGACCGCACGCCCCCGGAAAAAACAGTGGAACGCGCATCAGGTGCCGAAATAGTTTTTACCAACAAAGTGGCGTTCAGCAAAGAAACAATTGCACAGCTACCCGACCTGAAATTTATTGGTGTGCTGGCAACCGGCACCAATGTAATCGATGTTGAAGCAGCAAAAGAAGCCGGAATTACGGTCACAAACATACCTGCTTACAGCACTGCTTCAGTGGCACAAATGGTGTTTTCGCACATCCTGCATTTTGTGCAAAATGTGTCGGTTCATGCCAACTCGGTAAGAAACGGCGAATGGGCCAGCAGCATCGATTTTACGTACCGCAAAACGCCACAGACCGAACTGGCCGGCAAAACACTCGGAATCATAGGGTTTGGACAAATAGGACAGGCTGTGGCAAAAATCGCGCTGGCATTTGGGATGAAAATCATTTTTAATAACCGGAGCCAAAAAGAAACTCCGCTGGCCGCACAACAAGTTGATTTGGACACACTGCTGGCCGAAAGTGATTTTATCAGCATCAATTGTCCACTCACTGCTGAAAATGAAAAATTTTTCGACAAAACGGCCATTGAAAAGATGAAACCAACCGCCTTTTTGGTCAACACCGGAAGGGGACAACTCATTAATGAAAAGGATTTGGCCGAAACACTGAATAATGAAAAAATTGCCGGTGCCGGCCTCGATGTGTTATCGACCGAACCGCCCCACCCCGACAACCCGCTTATAAAAGCAAAAAACTGTGCAATTACACCGCACATTGCCTGGGCAACCTTTGAGGCACGCTCGCGGTTGATGAAAATTGCCACCGAAAACCTGCGGGCTTTCCTGGAAGGAAAACCGCAAAATGTGGTAAGCTGATTTCAAAAAAATTTGCTGCCAAGGAGTTATTCTTTCCGGGAATATTTTTCGAGCACACTTCGGTTCTCCGGCTGTGACACCAATTTTAAATCGGCTCCCGATATATCCATCTTTTCAAGCTCCTGCCATTCGACCCACCGGTAATCGACATGCTCATTCAGGATTAATTTTTCATTTTTAGGGAAACATAAAAACGGGATGAGCCTGATTTTTTTGAAGCCATAATCGAAATCCACCGGTTTCATTTTCTCTGCAATTTCCAGGTCGAGTTCAAGTTCTTCCTTAATTTCACGCAGAATACTTTGCTCCTCCGATTCTTTCGGGTTCACTTTTCCGCCGGGAAATTCCCACTGAAAAGCGTGTTGCGGATGCTGGCCACGCCGGGCGACCAACACTTTTTTATTTTTAAATATTACAGCACAGGTAACCTGAATCATGTTTCAAAATTAACATTCAAAAACAGCTAAAGCTGGTATATTTGTAAAAAAACAAAAAATGACAAACCCGGAGTTACTGGAAGTGATTGATTCGTGGGAAAACCTGGAACCGGCGATTCAGGAAATCGGGAACAACCCCGAACATTTGCCGGTTTTAATGGATCTGGCATTGTACAGCAACGCACCCAAAAGCTGGCGGGCTGCCTGGATGGCTGACAAGATACACGATCAATTTCCATATCTCATTATTCCGTGGCTGGATCAAATGATTCAGACTTTAAAAAATGAACTTCAGACAGGAAAAAAACGACATTTTTTAAAATTAATCAGCCTGAATAACATCCATAAAAAGCATTACCTTTTTCTGATGGATTACTGCCTCGATGCTTTTACCTCGGGGAAAGAACCGGTGGCAGTTCGGGTGCATGCCATGCAAATACTGTTCAATCTTTCGGAAACCGAACCCGGATTTAAACCAGAATTGCTGGCCATTATTCAGCACGAAATGGAGTTACATCCTTCTGCCGGAATCAGTTCACGGGGTAAAAAGCTGGCAAAAAAGCTCATTATGCAAATCAAACATCTCGAACGAGTGTCGGGTCAACTGTGAACTTTCATTTCGATCCCCGGCTCCCCGAGAGAGAAATCTGCTGAAATAATTAGATTT
>CAYUBV010000102.1:0-8994 GCA_964443035.1 uncultured Tangfeifania sp. | reverse complement strand
TAACCCCCAAACACACATGCAATGCAGAACGCATTGCACTTCAAACATATTAAAAATCTTAGAAACAACAAAGAAAAAAACAAAATTAAATAGAAAGATTTTTCAAATGATTAAAAAAACAAGTTGCTATTCGCACTCACGAAAACACATAAATATTTGATTCATAATGAATTATTCGACAAATATAACAATCATAAGTGCAGATAAATATTTTCGAACGCTATCAGTTTTTTTGAAAAAAAAATCAGCATTTATTCCCATCAGAACATCAATAAACTTATTTCGTTTCAGAAAAGAAGTTCATAACTTTGGATATCACACTAAATTGAAATAAAATGAAATTGACCTGCAAGCGTACCTGGCTTTTTGGAGTTTTAATTGCTTGTCCTCTTTACAAGTCTTTAGAATCCTGTCCGTTCAGTTACCTGCGGTACAATCCGCGAAAAATTCAGCTTGAATATATCGAAAGAATTTCGGATGGCGAAGTTGAATACCTGATTCGCTATCATAAAGATTGCTTTTTACAGCGTATAAGCAAAGGTTATGTTGCTGACAAATAATAACCTGAACAATTCATTTTTCCTATTTCACTGATTTTGGGAAATTTGCCATTCTAAATTCTCAGCGGTAATGTAACCGTAATTCCTGAAAAACTCTTTCCCGTTTTTATCGAGCAGCAACTGGGTGGGAACCGCCGAAATGCCAAAATATTTCATCACGTTCAGGCTGTTTTGATTCATAATATTCAGCACTACCACATTGATTTCTTCCCCGGATGACTGACGCATTTTTTCCAGCTCGGGCTCCATCCGCTTACAAATACTGCAACTGTTCGATTTAAATTCGAGCAGCGTATATTGAAAATCTTTTCCGTTTTTGTTGTAATTAAACAGTGAATCAACCCACATTTCGCCCGAAACATTAACTTCACTGCCGGCTGTTTCGCGCATTCTTTCCGAGAGATAATCATTCAGATTATCTTTGCTGAGGTAACCCACAATCAGTAAAACCAAAAATAAACCCAATAAAATTAAAGGCCAGTATTTTCGAATCATTTCAATCTTTTCATTAAAGTGAATTTCGTCTGATAAGCTCAAACGGACTTTTAATGCGCCTGAAATTGCCTGTAAGAATCATTTCGGCAGCAGTGCGTCCTATTTCATCGTGGTTTGTAGAAATGGTAGTAATTCCGTTTTCCAGAATTTCCTTCACCGGGTTATCGTTGTATGCTATCACCCCCACATCTTTTCCAATCTTCCACCCCGCCATTTTACACATTTTTATGAGCTGGTATAAATCATCGTCGGAAACAATTACGTAGGCTTCATTTTTACGTACATGTGATTCATTCAACTCATCGATAACTGAAAAATCAATTTCGTACACCTGGCAAAAAATCTGAAAACCACGAATGATGTATTTCGAGTAATACTGGTTAAGCGGAAATACCAGGTGGAGTTTTCTATATTTCCGAATCAAATCAATTGCCTGGGCAAGAGCTGTTTCAATATCTTTCTCATACTCCTGGTAAACAATCGGATAATCTTTTAATGCCGGCAAATTACGATCGACCAGCAGAACTTTTTCACGGGGAATTTTTTTGATAACACCGGCAATATTTAAATTTTCATCTTTGAAATGAGGAAGGATCACATAGTAATCGTAGTTTGTCAGGTTGTTGTCAATTATTTTGGAGAACTGTTCCAAATCGTAGTTGTAAATAAAAACATCAACGGCAGCTTTGCTGCCCAGCGTTTCAATAAAAGAATAGTAGAGGCTTCTTTTATAATTACTAAGTTTGTTAAAAATGAGGGCTACCTTCAACTGCCGGCTCACATCGGTTTTGTTCACATAGTATCCTTTTCCACGAACCGACGAAAGTATTCCTTTCTTTTTAAGATATACATAGGCCTTTTCAACTGTGTCGCGCGACAGCAGCAAATCTTCGCTGGTTTCATTAATAGACGGTACACGCTGCCCCTGTTTAAATATCCCGGATTCGATATCCGAAATAACCAAATTTACCACCTGTTTGTATTTTGGAACTTCAGAATGATGATTTATTTTTAGATAATCGCTCATATCAACTCTGTTAAAAAGACAAAAGTAAAAACGTTTTTCAGGAAAACCAGATTTTATAAACCAATCGGACAAACTATTTTTCTGAACCTTTTTGCAGTTTATTACGTTAAGTTGACTGAACGTAAAACATTCTGTTATGAAGAACTTTATACCTTTCATTTTACTGGCATTTTTGGCCTTTTCCTGCACCCAGGAAAACGGAAACACTCAAACGCTCACTCCCGATGCCGACAACGGGGGATTAATTCTGCCCGAAGGATTTTCTGCAATTGTTGTAGCGGATGAACTTGGCCGCGGAAGGCACATTGAAGTAAATAATAATGGAGACATCTATGTATCTCTCCGTGAGCATCCTGAAAATAAAGGAATTGCCTGCCTGCGCGACACAAGCGGCGATGGCAAAGCCGACTTAATTGAATACGCTGGTGAACATGTGGGAACGGGAATCAAACTTCACAACGGACACCTCTATTTTGGAGCCAACTTTGAGGTAGTTCGCTACCCCATGCAGGAAGGAGAATTGCTACCGGGCAATACCTGGGAACGGATTGCTTACGACTTTCCGGAGGAAAATCAGCATGCGGCCAAACCCATGGAATTCGATGGAAAAGGAAACATGTATGTAAATGTGGGAGCGCCTTCCAATGCCTGCATGGAAGAAATGCGCACCAAAGGATCGCCGGGCATGGATCCGTGTCCGCTGCTCGAATACTCAGGAGGTATCTGGCGATTTGACGAAAACACACCCGACCAGCACCAATTGGAAGACGGCGAGCGTTATGCCACCGGAATTCGTCATGCTGTGGCTACACGCTGGAACAATAAGGTAGATGAACTGTATGTAGTACAGCACGGACGCGATCAGTTGCATTCGTTTTTTCCGGATATGTATACCACTGAAGAAAACGCACAATTGCCTGCCGAAGAATTTTTTCTCGTAACCGAAGGTTCGGATTTTGGCTGGCCCTATTGCTATTACGACCAGTTGCAGGATAAAAAAGTATTGGGCCCGGAATACGGCGGCGACAAAACAACACAGGGACGCTGCGAAAACAAAAAAGACCCGATTATGGCTTTTCCAGGACATGTGGCACCCAACGACCTGCTTTTTTACACTGGCGACATGTTTCCCGAAAAATATAAAAACGGCGCTTTTATAGCATTTCACGGTTCATGGAACCGCGCTCCTGAACCACAGGAAGGTTACTACGTGGTATTTGTTCCGTTCGATGGCGAAAATCCATCGGGCGACTGGGAAGTTTTTGCCGACGGATTTGCCGGCGAAGAGGTAATTGAAAGCACCAGCGATGCAGAATACCGCCCATGCGGACTGGCACAGGGACCTGACGGTTCGCTTTATGTAGTCGACAGTAATGAAGGAAAAGTTTGGAGAATAATTCACTCATAATAAAAATCAACATTTATATGAAAATCAATTTCATTATTCTGCTGCTTGCATTGGCAATCAGTGCATGTGGCGGCAAAAACCAGAAAAACGAACAGCAATCTGCTCAGCAGGCCACCGGAGATGTGGAAACCAAGTCGGAAATTCAACCCGACCATCCCGGGAAGAAAGTATATGATTCGGTTTGCCTGGCTTGCCACATGGCCGATGGATCAGGTGTTCCCGGAATGCATCCGCCGCTGGATGAAACCGATTGGGTAACCGGCGACAAAGAACGTCTGATAAAACTTACACTCGAGGGAATGTCGGGAAAAATTGAGGTGAAAGGCGAAGAATACAACAGCATTATGCCGCCGCATTCACACCTCACCGACAAACAAATAGCCGATGTTTTAACCTACATCCGCGGAAGTTTCGGAAACAATGCCAGTGAAGTTACTGTTGAAGAAGTACAGGAAGTCAGAAATTCCTTATAGCATCGGTTTTTAAAACCGGTGCAAAATTACTGACCCAAAATTTTAATAGTGGTTCGCCGGTTAAGCCGGCGCCCTTCTTTTGTTTCGTTGGTTGCTACCGGTTTTTCCTCGCCGTATCCTGCAGCATTTAACCGCGAAGCTTCAATTCCGTGTGAAACCAGGTACTGCACCACCGACTGTGCCCGCAATTCCGATAGTTTTTGATTGCTTTCCGCACTTCCGGTATTATCGGTGTGTCCCTGAATCTCCACTTCCAACCCGGGATTTGTTTCCAGAAATTCTGCCAGTTTTTGCAACTCCGGTTCCGACTGCGGTAAAATCCGGAAAGAATCGGTTTCAAAATAAATATTGTACAAATTCATTTCAGCACCCACCTGTACCGGCTGCAGTTCTATTCTCAGGTTGTAAGGATCGTAAACCCGGCGGTACTCGCTTAACTCAAAGGCATCCGAATAAAAAAGGTATCCTTCTTTCGATACTGAAAAGGCATAATTTGCACCGGTTGGCAGGCAAAGCAATACTTCCCCAAATTGGTCGGTCATCTCTTTTCGCGATTTCCGGCCCTTATCCGTGAGATTTACCAAATCGATAAAAGCCTGCACCGGCTCATCCGAGATGGCATCTACAACCTGCGCATGCACATAAGTGGCGGGGACGGGGCGAATCGATTCATCCATACGGAACGAAAAAATATCGAGCCCTGCTTCAGCGCGTTCAGAAGCAAAAAAGGCTTTTTCGCCGCTGGTGCTCACAAACAATCCCTGTTCATTGTTAATCGTATTCACCGGGTAACCAAGATTTTGAGGTTTCGAAAAAAACGAATCCTCTTGCATTTCAGCCATAAAAAGATCAAACCCACCCATTCCGGTATGAAAATCGGAGGCAAAATAGAACGATTTGTTGCTGGCATGAATAAAAGGCGAAATTTCATTGCCTTTTGTGTTGATGCTGTCGCCCAGGTTTACAGGTTCTCTCCATTCGAGCATTCCCATTTCATTGGTTCCGGTGATCTCAGTTCGCCAGATATCTTTTTGCCCTTTACCGCCCGGGCGGTTGCTGGTAAAATAAAGCGTTCGTCCATCGGATGAAAAGGAGGGCTGAGCTTCCCACTTATTGCTGTTTAACGGAGGACCGGCATTCACCGGGCGGGACCAGCGGCCATTTCTTCTGAATGAATAGTAAATATCGCAGCTTCCCATTCCACCTGCCCGGTTGCAGGCAGTAAAAAAAAGCAGGGTGCCGTCGGCCGATAAACTTTGTGCACCTTCGTTTTCCGGAGTGTTCAGTTCGGTCATGGGTTCTGCTTTCCCCCACCCTGCTGAATCGAGCTCCGAGATGTAAAAATCTTCCTGCGGAATTTGCCCCGGATAATTCATTAGGCGGGTAATCACCAGTTTCCGGCCATCGATACTCAGGCTCGGCCAATATTCATCGAAGGCAGAATTTACTTCGCCAGGCAACCGTTCGGGTTCAAAATCAACAGGATTGGCCTGGGCGTTTATGGCAAACCGGCAATTTTCAGCTTTTCGCTGCACCTCATCTCCGCGTTCAGTTTCCGAATTTCCGACAGAAAGATATTTTTCATAAGCATCCAGGGCATTCCGGTAATCTCCTTTTGAATAATGCGCTTCGCCCAGCCGGTAATAAATCAACGGACTATCAGACAAACCGGTGGCCTTTTCAAGATAAACTATCTCTTGTTCTGTATTTCCGGTGTTGTTATAAATATCTGCCAGCAAAAGACTTGCGTTAATAAAAGTAGAATCGCGCTCCAGAATTTTCTCCGAATATTCAATTGCCTGCTCTAAATCGCCGATTTTATAGGATTGTTCAGCGCCCTCGAACCAACGAATTATGCGTTTATCAGTTTGGGCAGGCGTTATGTTCGAGATTCCCAAAAAAATAAAAATCACTGCCCATTTCACCGGAAATGGCGGCAGGCTTGTTTTTAAAAGCTTAAAAAGATGACGGTTATTGCTCAATTTTACCCGATTTTTTAAATCTGTTTTAAAAATGCAATGTAATTGTTTTTTTGTATTTATTTTTTTCGCTAATTTGGCTTGTAAATAACAATTAAAAAATAGTGTTTTATTTTTTTGAATGCACACTTAAAATGAAACGAAAAGTAAACAAAAAAAATTACACCGAAGCAGACAACTTCGAGAGAAAAACTAAAAAAAGTCAGTCTCACAAAGACAAGAGCTCAAAAAGAAAACTGTCAATCTACGACGATTTCGAAGATGAAGAACCGGATGACTACTATTTCAGTAGGGATGATGATTTCGAAGAAGAAGACGAAGAAGAAGATTTAAACGAGTAACCTATAAGCAAAAATCACCACTAACATATTGGCTTCCCCTGCTTCACCCGGAAAACGGAAGTGATTTTTATATTCACCGGTAAGCGTGTATTATCGCTGGTAGTATCATCTGATAGTATCCCGGATAATCTTTTTTTTAGAAAAAAGCCTCCACTCCCGGGTAATTGTATTTTGCCCGGGCAATTTTTTCCGGAAAACAAAAATAGGTAACAACAGCAGATGCACAGGCTTCGTTTTGGCCGTCGAAAAGGGTGCATTCCACTTTGGCGAGGCGTTTTTCCGTTTTAATTAATTTTCCCCTCACGGAAATATCTCCTTTTTGAAGATACAGTGGTTTATGGTATTTTATATTCATTTCGGAAGTTACACCAGATGTTTTCAATTTGACAAATACAACCCATGCAGCTATTTCATCTAAGAGCGTCGCCTGTATTCCGCCATGCAACACATCTATCCAGCCTTCGTACCTTTTATCCGGTGTCCATTTGGCAAGCATCTCGTCGCCGTCTTCCCAGAATTCAAGATGCAGCCCGATATCATTTCCCGGAGAACATCCAAAACAGTTGTATTCCCCTTTGGAAGCCATTTTAGCAAACGGATTGGTTATTTTTCTCATTTGGTTTGTTTTAAAAAGAAAACAGGCCGGTAAAAATAAAAAGTTTACAGTTATCCCGAACAATTCTTTCATTATTTGGCACCAACATCTGCATTAAAAATATTGAAAAGCCGGAGGATACCTTTCAGGTTCAATCCATAATCTTATATTTGAAAGAAAATTTCAGAAAATGAAACAAATATTTCTGATTGCTTTTGCACTGATTTTCTCGCTGAACCTTTTTGCCCAAAATTTTTTCAGGGAAGATTTTGACGAGAAAAAACAGTATGTCATTCTTACCAACCCTACTGTCAGGAACATCAAAACCATAAATTATCTGGTTGACAATAAATTGCTGAAAATAAATACCAAAAAGGTAAATTTTGCAGGAGTTTATTCCGACGATCAAAACTACGATTTCAACCAGACCGTCCATTTTCTGGACACAGCCGGTCTGGAAGGATTTTATTTGCATGAGGTTAAAAGCGAACTGAATGCCACCAACCTGTTCAGAGAGAACAACATTACAAACGAACTGAAACACATTTTTGATAACTCGGCGGGGGTTTTCTTTTTTGGCGGCCCGGATATACCGCCGCAGGTTTATGGCGAAGAAAATACCCGGTCGATAGTTACCGACCCGGAAAGACATTATTTTGAAACCACCTTTTTGTTTCACCTTCTCGGCAGCTCCCGCAATGAACAGTTCGAGCCTTTTCTGGAACAAAACCCGGGATATTTTGTCACCGGTTTTTGTTTGGGAATGCAAACCATGAATGTGGCCACCGGCGGAACCATGATACAGGATATTCCGGCAGAAGTGTTTGGCGCCGAAACCCCGGATGCAGTTGTAAAACTTGAAAAATCAAACCTGCACTGCAACTACTGGAACAGAATTTCGGAAGATTCAAACCTGATGGGCATCAACCTGCATGCGATCCGGTTCACGGAGCATCCGTTCTTTGGAAAAAATGTAAAGGTGAATAAATTTTCGGAACCCCTGATTTACAGCAGCCACCACCAGGCAATAGAGAAACTTGGCAAAGAACTTGAAATAACCGCCCTTGCGCCCGACGGAAAAATTATTGAAGCCATTGCCCACAGCCGGTATCCCAATGTTTTTGCCGTGCAGTTCCACCCCGAAGTACCGGCTCTTTATGAAGACATGGAACAATGGAAGTTCCACCCATCGGATTCGCCGGCCTCTTACCACCAATTACTGGGAAAGGAAAGTGTAAAATTTCACAAACAATACTGGAAATTTATTTCGAAAGCGTTAACCAGCGCAATAAAAGCCAGAAACTAAAAACGAGCGGTTTCCAAACCGCTAATAAAAAGCCATAACCGGGACGAGCGGTTTCCGAACCGCTCATTTGGTGAATAGGTATAGGTTTTAAAACCGCAGTGGGAGTTTTTTTTGAGTATAATTCTGTTTTGAAGTCTGACCTTATTACAACCTTTTCCAAAGTTCGAAACTTTGGAAAAGATAATTCAAAGTTGTTTGTTACTTTTGCGGCAGAATATAACAGGAACAGAATGACCATTGAAAAAGAAATAAAACGCCGGCGCACATTTGGAATTGTCAGTCACCCTGACGCCGGAAAAACCACACTCACCGAGAAACTGCTGCTTTTTGGAGGCGCCATTCACGTGGCCGGCGCAGTAAAAAGCAACAAGGTTAAAAAAGGCGCCACCTCCGATTTTATGGAAATCGAGCGCCAGCGCGGAATCTCGGTGGCCACATCGGTAATGGGATTCGAATACAACGGCTACAAAGTGAATATTCTCGACACCCCCGGCCACCAGGATTTCCAGGAAGATACCTTCCGCACACTTACTGCGGTAGACAGTGTTATCATTGTAATTGATGCAGCCAAAGGTGTGGAACCGCAAACCGAAAAACTGATGAACGTGTGCCGGATGCGCAAAACGCCGGTCATCGTGTTTATCAATAAAATGGACCGACCTGCACAGGATTCTTTTACGTTGCTCGATGAAATTGAAAACCAGTTAAAAATACAGGTCAGGCCCTTGAGCTGGCCCATTAACAGCGGACCGGACTTTAAAGGAGTTTACAACATTTACACCAGCAGCCTGAATCTTTTTAATCCGAACA
>CAYUBV010000101.1:0-9025 GCA_964443035.1 uncultured Tangfeifania sp. | reverse complement strand
GGCGATTCGGAAATCGCCGGTCCCTATTTCTTCGGAATATTTTCGAGTGTAGCCACCAGGAATTCCCAGAATTTTTTCACGGTTTCAATGTTTACTTTTTCATCGGGAGAGTGCGGGAAACGGATTGTCGGTCCGAAGGATATCATGTCCCAGTGCGGATATTTTCCACCCAGGATTCCACATTCCAACCCGGCATGGATTGCCTTTATTTCCGGTATTTTCCCAAACTGCCTGTTGTAAACATCCTGCATGGTTTTCAGAATCGGCGAATCCATATTGGGTTTCCAACCCGGATAATCACCTGAAAATTGTACCTCAGCACCGGCCAGTTCAAAAACCGCTTTTATCCGGGCTGCCAAATCTTCTTTTGCCGAATCGACTGAACTCCGCATTAAACAACCGGCTATAAGGGTTTTGTTTTGATCGTCGGATTTCAGCAGCGCCAGGTTGGTTGACGTTTCCACGAGTCCCGGCATATTGTCGCTCATGCGTATAACACCGTTGGGGCAGGCAATAACTGCTTTGGTCATTTTGCGCTGTGTTTCTTCATCAATCAACGAAAACGGCAACTCTGTTTCTTCAACCAGCACTTTCAAATCAGGTTCTGTTTCAGCAAGCTCCGTTTTTACATTCTGTGCAATTTCGTAGGCCTGAGCCACAAAATCGGCTGTTTTGGCTTCATCAACAACCACTACTCCAAATGCTTCGCGCGGGATGGCATTTCGCAGGCTACCGCCGTCGATGCGAGCCAGCCTGACACCATGTTCTTCATACGCAGCATTCAAAATTCTGAAAAAAACTTTTATGGCATTGCCGCGTTGCAAGCGAATATCGATTCCCGAGTGGCCGCCTTTCATCCCGGTAATATCCACTTTTAAAGCCACTACACCGTAGGGCGTTTCTTCATCGGTATAATTAAAAAGGATGTTGGCATCTTCGCCACCGGCGCACCCCACATACAATTCGCCTTCATCTTCCGAATCGGTGTTGATTAATATTTCACCATTTATCACACCGGTCTTCAATCCGTTGGCGCCGTCCATCCCGGTTTCTTCGGTGGCTGTGAGCAGCACTTCAAGCGGGCCGTGTTTTACGTTGTCGGATGCCAGCACTGCCAGCGCTGCTGAAGCACCAATTCCGTTGTCGGCTCCCAACGTGGTTCCGTTGGCAGTTACCCAGTCATCCTGTACAAATGCTTCGATGGAATCCGTTTCAAAATCATGTTTTTTGTCGCTGTTTTTTTGCGGAACCATATCGAGATGCCCCTGCAAAATAACACCTTTCCGGTCTTCCATACCGGGCGTTGCAGGTTTGCGGATAATCACATTCCCGGCTTCGTCTTTGAATGTTTCAAGGCCTAAATTTTCCCCAAAATTCACTGCCCACTCCTGAATTTTATCCTCATGTTTCGAAGGACGCGGGATTTGCAGCATCTGGTCGAAAATGCTCCATACTTCTTTGGGTTGAATATTTTTAATCTCTGTCATAGTATTTATTTTTTATTCGAAATATCATTTATACTTTCCATTTGTTTTTATGCTTCCTTCTCCTTGTCAATATTCGGCAATTCAAGCCCGTATCCTTTAATTCTGTCTTCGCGTTTTAAAAGAACTGCCACAAACAACGACAAAACACCGAGCAGCGTAAATATCAGAATGTCGGCCTGGTAGTTATAACGTATATTGAGCTTCCGGTTTTCCACAACTTCATAGGTTTCATTTTTTATTACCTGCTGAATTTTAAAAAGGGTAGCAGCAGTTACATCAGCCTGTCTGACTTTCCTTCCGGCTTCCACACTTTGCCGTACAATCTGCTTTTCAACTTCTTCCGTTTCTACTGCCGATTGCGGAACTTCCTCGTAATATGTAGTTTGAACAACCGAATCGATGATTAGGTTTGTGGTTTCATCTACTACATCTTTCATTTCATCTTCGCTCAAAGTAATGTTTTTATTTTCCAGAATTTCAGCATAACTCTGTTTCACCGACGAACGTATCAGCGCCTTGTTTCCGGCCACCCCGGGATTGGTGGCATCGAGCACAATTCCCAGCAACAGCGGAACAAGCATTAACCCGATGTTCTGAATCCAGAAAATGACAGCATAGGCAGTACCAAGCCGTTTTTCGGGAATAATTTTGGGTACTGCCGGCCACATGGCGGAAGGAACCAGCGAAAAAGCAACTCCCAGCACAATTATCATAGCCGCGGCAAACAACCAGTTGTCGAGAAACGGAATGGCAAGCAACCCGTGAACAACAATCAGCATAACAGCCCCAATCAGCATAATGGTGGCGCCTTTCCCTTTTTTATCGTAAATACTTCCGAACAGAGGAGTTAAAAAGATGGTGCCAAAAGGCAGCAGACTGGGAATGAGACCCGCCAGCCCGGGCGATACCCGGTATTTGTTAATCATAAAATCGGTGGCATAATACAAAAACGGAAAAACAGCGCTGTAAAACAACACACATAAAACTGCGATGTACCAGAACGCGCGGTTGCCGATAATTGAAACAATGTCGCGCAAACGAAAAGGTTCCTCTTCCTCCATTTCGATTTCTTTCTCCGATTTCTCCAGTTTCAAATCGAGGACAATGTACATTGCAAAAGCAATTACCCCGATAAACAGCAGGATGAAAGCCCACAAAATAGGTGTGCTGTAATTGAAATTGATTGCCAGTGGCAGCGCAACTGCCAAGGCCAGCGCGGTTCCGAGCCGGGCAATCGACATTTGCAGCCCCATGGCCAGCGCCAGCTCCTTTCCTTTAAACCAACGAACAATTGCCTTTGTAAGCGTAATTCCCGATGCTTCGGTTCCTACCCCAAAAATGGCAAAACCAATGGAAGAGTACACCACCTGGGTTTTTACGTTTCCGATTACAGGAATGGCAACCTGCGCTGTTTCAGGGAAATCGGTTATCACTGCCCAGTAATTCAGGCCGGTGCCGAGCAACATGAGCAACGCCGAGCCCAAACCCGTAATCCTGATTCCCAGTTTATCGAGAACTATCCCGCTAAAAATCAGCATAAAAAAATATACATTGAACCAGGCGTATGAAGAGGTGTAGGTGCCGAAATCGGAGCTGGTCCAGCCCAGTGCGCTTTCGAGCATCGGTTTTACCGGCGAAAGGGCGTAGTTAAAATAATAGGCACCAAAAGCCGATAAAGAGACCAGCACCATTGCCGTCCAGCGCGCTCTTGGTGATTCCCGTAACGATTTTTTGATTGCTTCTGTCATAGTGGATTTTAATAACTGGCAAAAAAATTGAGCCGGCAGAAAACCGGCTCTTCATCATGCTTATTCAGTTTTTATTACCGATTTTACGGCTCCGGTTTGCGGATGAATTTCGATGCTGTAACCTCCGAAAAGCAACTCCTCGGGTATTGGTGCAACTTCGCCAAACTGAGGCAATGCCACCCGTGCCGATGCTATGGTTTTCAGTTCGGAAATAACCTCAACATTTGCCATTCCGGGCATCCGGTAATACACACCGCTCTCTCCTGCCGATGGATTTTCGGAAGATGCCAGCGTGGTGAATTTCTGCTTTAACCCTTCCACCGGATTGGTTTTTATCGTTACCGGTTTGCCTGAAAGATCGGAAGCCGGCACTACCCCGTTTTCTTCAGAGAAACGAAAAACCACTTCTCCCCTTCCGGTAGATGCTGAGGTTGGAATGATATCGAAACTATACATTTCGGTTTTATAAGTCGAGCGCCCCGTAAACAAACTGAGGTAATTTTTTTCAATCCGGTCCAGCTCATCGAGGCTCACTTCGTAAGCCACTCCATCGGGATGAAATTCATCCATAAGGCCGGCGGCCATGTGAAACCTGGATAAACGGCATTCCAAAATCCGGGCGGCAGCTTCAGAAGCTTTCTTTTCGTTCGAAACCCTTACCGGCCTGAAATTATTGGCTGAATCACCTGGTGTAAAAAGCGGTGTATCGTTAAAATGGGCAAACGAAAAATCATCTTCTGTTTCGACACCTTTTAGAAAATTATTGGTTTTTACCGGTTCTGTGCCAGCAGTGCTGGCAGAAGCATTGATACCTGCCAACAACCCTTCGGCGGTAAGGCTAACCGTAAAAGCCCCGTCTCCCATTGCTTTATGCACCTGATCAGGATCGGGTTCTGCAAATGTTTCCAGTTGCACATCGTTGATCTGCCATTCAACCGAACCACGGTTTCGTGCATCTTCAATTCCAAGCAACTGTTCGGCATAAGGGGCATACGGCCCGGGCTCGAACATTTTTTTGGTCGCTTTCACATATATCCGGATTCCGGTTCGCGGAAGTGAATAGGTAATTCCCTCTACATAAGTGGGTACGGTCTCTTCATCTCCTTTTTTACGGCGCTGTCCAAACGATGGAACAACAATTAAAACTGTCAGAATTAATACTACTATTCGTTGCATAATTTTTTTATTTATGACCTAAAAATAGAACTTTTATTGCGCATATCAAGAAAAAAGTTTCACGAGAAGAAATTGCATATAAACTTTCTAAGTAGTTAACTCCAGGAAAGCTTTCCCCAGGTAATCCGAAATATCGCCGGCAATTAATGCGGGTTCTGATTTATTTGCAGCAGCCAAATCACCTGCCCGGCCATGAAGGTACACCGCTGCCACAACCGCATCGACAGGCGAAATTCGCTGAGCCAGTAATCCAAGAATAATTCCGGTGAGCGTGTCGCCGCTGCCGGCAGTGGCCATTCCCGGGTTGCCTGAAGAATTAAAATAAACCCTGCCACCGGGTGTGGCAATTGCACTGAATGCGCCTTTCAGCAAAACAATAACGTTGTAATCTTTTGCCATTTGGCGTTGTTTTTCGAGCTGCTCCCATGAATTTTCAGATTTACCGGCCAGGCGCCGAAACTCTCCCGGATGTGGGGTGAGAATGGAATTGGCAGGCAATTTTTTAAGCCATTCTTTATTTTCCGAAAGAATATTAAGTGCGTCGGCATCCAAAACCATAGGGATTTCAGTTTTATCAATCAGTTCATGAAGCGCTTTCTGCGAATTATGCTTCATGCCGATTCCCGGGCCGGTTCCGATGGCAGAAAACTGCGACAAATCCGGAAATTCGGTGAACATCGAATCGTGCGAATCGATGCTGACCATTGCCTCGGGAACTGCCGTCTGAATAATTGAATAGCCCAGCCGCGGCACATGTGCAGTGAGCAACCCGGTTCCGGCTCTCAAACATCCTTTCGAAGCCAGCACAGTTGCTCCCATTTTTCCGTAGCTACCGGCAATCAGCAGCGCATGGCCAAAAGTTCCTTTGTGCGAAAATTTTGAACGCGGCGGTACCATTCTTACAACTTCGGACTTTTCAACAAAAACCAGATCCGACGGAGTTTTTTCAATTCCCTCCGGATGCAATCCAATGGGCAGCACTTCCCATTTTCCGGTAAACTGTTCGTGTTCGGCAAACAGAAAACTGATTTTTGGAAACTGGAAAGTGAGGGTAAAATCAGCTTTTAAAACTGTTTCAAAAGTATTTTCTGAATTGTTTTCTCCCATCAATCCGCTGGGAATATCGATTGCGATTACTGTGTTTGGCAGTTTATTTATTTTCTGAACAATTTCTGCCGGCAACCCTTCTAACGGGCGGGTAAGGCCTGAACCGAACAAACCATCTATAATAACATCCGAGGAGCTGGTTTCAGGAAATTCACTGGTCTGTGAAATTTTCGAAAGTTTAACGCTACCCTGTCCTTCAAGCCGCTGCCAGTTGGTTTCCGGTGATCCTTTCAGCTCTTTTCCCATATCCAGCAGAAATACTTCGCACTGAAAATCGAGATCAGCCAATTGGCGGGCTATGGCAAGTGCATCGCCTCCGTTGTTGCCCGGCCCCACAAAAAACAGCATACGCTCTTCGGTAGAAAAATGCTGCATTAGCCAGTTGCTTACCTGCATGGAAGCCCTTTCCATCAGGTCTAAATCAGAAATGGGCTCATTCTCAATTGTATATTTATCAATTCCGGCAATTTGCTTTGTTGTAAAAAGTTTCATATTCGCAGTGTTTAATTTTGATTTATCGTAAAATTACAAAAAAGCGGATATTTTCTACAACTCTGTGGAAACTGATGGACAACGGAAATTTCACTTCTGAAGCACATTCCTGGTTAAACCCCTTGAAAAGGCTGAACTTTCCGGGCCTGGTCCTTCAGATTAAATAGTTGGCACAACATTGGATTCAATTGCAACCAAACATCAACAAATTGATTATTAATTTACCTGAAAAACAGATATGAGATTAAAAATTAAACCAGAACATAAAAAATATATCCGGTTAGTTGCCGGATTGATACTGTTGGTTTCAGGCGCCATTTTTATGCTTATTCCCTTTATTCCACTGGGATATATCTTCCTTATTGCCAGTTTGTTTTTGCTGGCCTCTTATATTCCGCCACTCAACAGAATTATAGATAAAATCAGGA
This sequence comes from uncultured Tangfeifania sp., assembly GCA_964443035.1. Classification (GTDB taxonomy): domain Bacteria; phylum Bacteroidota; class Bacteroidia; order Bacteroidales; family Prolixibacteraceae; genus Tangfeifania. The sequence continues at coordinate 2,587 of CAYUBV010000101.1, read as the reverse complement.
CAAAAGATGAAAAAGACAGGGTAGGGAAAGTAGAAAAAAAGATATATGATGGTGAAAAAATCGTCAGCGAAAATATTGTAGACGAAGATGAAAAATAAACTCTGAAATACTGCTGATTATGAACTGGAGTCTTTATGCCAACTTTCTGATTGCCATACTCGCCATTATTAATCCGGTTGCCATATTGCCTATGTGGACGGAATTAACAAGCGATGAAAATTTCCGAATACGGTTACGGGTTGCCAGTTTATTAATCGGATTTGGAATTGTTGCACTGGGTGGATTTCTTATTGCCGGCAAATACATTCTGAATTTCTTTTCCATCGATTTACAGGTTTTTAAAGTAGCCGGCGGCATTTTGCTGCTTACTACGGGAATAAGAATGGTGGAAGGAACCAATGTGAAATTAACTGACAAAGACGATGAAGAGGGTTCGCCGCTGCATGTTGCAAAAGTAAGGTTCAGAAAAATAATTGTACCGATGGGAATTCCCATTATTGTCGGGCCCGGCTCCATTACAACAGTATTTTTATTTGGGTTTGGTCTCGATTCATGGGTTGATTACGGCATGCTTCTTATAATCCTGATGATCAGCATGTTTATTTTGTGGGCAATCCTGACTTCGTCCTACTGGCTTGAAAAAAAGATTGACCCGATTATTTTTACTGTTATTACACGTTTATCAGGAATTATTGTTACCGCCATTGCCCTGCAATTTATTCTTGAAGGTCTGGGAGAAATATTTCCCAACTGGATAAACAGCTCATCCCCCATCTTTGGGCCAAATGATCAAATTCCCGATAACAGTTAACAGATTCATTTCAACCATTTAATCCCGGAAAAATAAGATGCAAATAAACTATTGTAGAATTTATGCCACAAAATGTAGAATAATTCCAAATCAGAACGGTATTCCACACTCATGAAAAAATTAAAATAAACATCTAAAATGCAGCACTTTAAAACCATATATCAGCATTAAAACCAGAAATGGCACAATTTTATTTAAGGATAAATAAATCTTAAAAAAATTAGCTATGAGAAAGAAAAGAATTAAAATCTGCAATATCAGAAACCTGGTTTTCTTACTGGTACTATTAATTCCTGCAGGTATGGGATGTAAAACCTCCAGAACTGCCAAAGGCGGAGCAGCCGGTGCCGGTGCAGGAGGAATTATTGGAGGTATCATCGGCGCGCAATCCGACGATACTGCAAAAGGCGCTATTCTGGGCGCAGTAATTGGCGGAACAGCCGGTGCACTTATTGGAAATTATATGGACAAACAAGCCGAGGAACTTGAAGAAGACCTCGAGGGAGCAGAGGTTGAACGTGTGGGTGAAGGAATAAAAATCACCTTTGATTCAGGAATTCTTTTTGCCTTCGACTCCGCCGAACTTTCCGGGCAAGCCGAAGATAATATTACAGAACTGGCTGAAACACTAAAAGACTACGAGGACACCAATATTCTGATTGAAGGCCATACCGACAATATTGGCTCTGAAAGTTACAACAAGGAATTATCGGAAGAAAGAGCTGCTTCAGTGGGCGACAAGTTAAAAACACTTGGAGTTAACAGCGTCAGAATTACAGAAGTTGGATATGGCGAACAACAGCCTGTTGCCGACAATTCCACCGAAGAAGGACGACGGCTGAACCGCAGGGTGGAAGTAGCCATTTTTGCCAACGAAGAATTGAAAGAAGCAGCTAAAGAAGGCGAAATAGGGAATATTTAATCATACAAAAAATTAAAATTTATCAGTTATGAAAAGTCTATCAAAAATTTTGTTTTTGTCTTTAATCATCATTTTATCAAGTGTTTACACGCATGCTCAAAATTCCCGGTTCGGTTTTAAGGGAGGATTAAACCTTTCGAACATGACGGTTGAGGATAACAGCGACGAAAACCTGAAAGCAGGATTTCACGCAGGTATTTTCAAGAAATTAGGTATCACTGAATCATTTTCCATTCAACCCGAGTTGTTGTATTCAACAAAAGGATTTAAATACAATTACGACAACAGTGCAATTGCCGACGGTGAAACAAAGTTCAACCTGAATTACATCGATCTTCCGGTTAAACTGGTGTTTAATCTGTCGCGCGATTTTGAATTTCAACTCGGACCTTATTTCAGTTACCTGGCCGGTGCAAATGTTGATACCGATGCTGAAGTACTGGAATTTTTCGACATCGATACTACCGAAGAACTGGAGCGTGAAAACTTTAATGCTTTCGAAGTTGGGCTTACCGGAGGATTAGGATTTACAATTGATCCATTGGTTTTGGGATTTAACTACAACCTGGGGTTAACGCAGGTTGCCAAAGACGATGAACCAACCGAATTGATGCTTGGCGATGCCAAAAATACGGTTATACAGGTTTATGCCGGAATTCTTTTTTAATCATATAAATCATTAATTATGTTACGTTTAATAATTATTTTTCTTGTAATTGCCCTTATTGCGGCATTGTTTGGTTTTGGCGGTATTGCTGCAGGCGCCGCAGAAATTGCTAAAATCATCTTCTACATTTTTATCGTCTTGCTCCTGCTCTCGATCATTGCAGGAGGATTCAGGGGATTCAGATAAA
>CAYUBV010000100.1:0-9059 GCA_964443035.1 uncultured Tangfeifania sp. | reverse complement strand
AATAGAAAAATGGCAACAGTTGAGAACATACGAAGTGAATTGATCGATAAAATCCTTACGATTAAAAACAAAGAATTTCTGAAAGCGCTTGATAAATTGATTTCCACGAGCGCATCTGATACCGGCATTGTGGATTTGACGGATGAACAAAAAGCCATGTTGGAAATGAGTGAAGACGATATTAAGGAAGGAAGATTAATTTCGCAGGAAGCAATGGATAAACGGAATCTCGAATGGCTAAACAAAATGTAGTCTGGACCAAAACTGCAGACATCCAATTTGCCGGAATTTTGGAATATTGGATTAAAAGAAATAAATCCATTTCATATTCAAAAAAACTGATTCAACTGGTTACTAAAAAAACTAAACAGATTGCTGCAAATCCTTTTATTTATAAATCAACTGATTTTAATGACACGAGGGTTGCTTCTTTAGGAAACTTCAGCATTTATTACAAAGTCACAAACGATCAAATAATTGTTACTGCTTTTTGGGATAACCGACAAGATCCTGCAAAACTTTTAAAGATTTTGCAGAACGAGAAATAACTAAACCGTATTCATCGCCTCAACCGGGTTCAATCTTGATGCAGCTCGTGCCGGCATAAGCCCGGCAACAAAGCCGATGATACTTGAAATGAGTAGCCCGGTAACAATATTTCCGGGAGTGAGCAGGATGGTGAATTCAGTGGCGTAAGTAACAATTTGGGTTCCTATAAAAATGAGAATCAACCCGACAACTCCTCCGATTACAGAAAGCACAACTGCCTCAAAAATAAATTCCAGAAGAATAAAATAGCGCTTGGCGCCAATCGATTTCTGAATGCCGATTATCCGGGTGCGTTCTTTTACCGACACAAACATGATGTTGGCGATGCCGAAACCACCCACAATGATTGAAAAACCGCCAATTATCCATCCGGCCAAATTAAAAACCGCAAAAAACTGGTCGAACTGATTCGAAATGATGCTTACTTCATTCAGTGCAAAATCGTTTTCTTCCATCGGTTTTAATCGTCGGATGGTGCGCATAACACCTTCCAACTCGGCCATAAACTCGTCCTGCCCGATGTTGGGTTTTGCTTTAACAACAATTGCCTGGCCACGGTCGCGGTTGCGCACATCAATCATGTAAAACGATTTGGTGGCCCCAATGTGGATGTATTTATCCATGCTGGTGCCAAACATGTCTTCGCCCATTTTTTCGTACACCCCGATTATTTGAAATTTAAACCCCTGGATTTTGAGTGTTTTTCCTACCGGGTTCAGGTTTTCGAAAAGCTGGTCGGCAATTTCGGCACCAATAACAGTCAGCGGTGCGCCCGATTGCATTTCTGTTTCAGTAAAATACCGGCCCTGCCTGATTTCCAGGTTCCAGGCGTCAGGAAGTTCATAGGTGCTGGCAAGCACGGTAGCATTATCAATCTGGTTGCTTCCAAATTCTGCTGTCCGCGAAAATCCGAAGAAATAAACGGCATTTTGAACAGTCGAGGTCCGGCGCATAATTTCATCGGCTTCTTCCACCTCCGGAACGGGGCGGTTCAAATATTTCCACCACGGGTATTCCATTTCACCTTCAGGCGGGGCCCACGGCCATTTCTGAACATAAACCATGTTGCTGCCCAGCGAGTTCAGGCTGTCGCGAATGTAACGTTCAAGCGAATCGATAACCGTAAAAACCGAAATAATGGCAAAAATACCAATGGTAATTCCCAGCAGCGACAAAAACGTGCGCAGTTTATTCGCCTTCAGTGAATTGAAGGCAAATGAGAAACTTTCGAAAATGAGGCGTGCCAACAGCATTTTTTAAACCAGGTTATCAGGTGAAATTTTCACTTGTTTCAGTTTAGCCGGAAACAATTTTAAGCTTCAAATTTAAGGCTGTCTTTCCGAAATCTGCCAAACTAAAATCCGGGTAATTAGTGTTAATTTTTCTTAAGGATTACACATCTGATTTGAATCGTTATAGAAACTTACTGTTTTGTAACAGGATTCAGATTGATTTTTCTATCTTTGCAAACGAATTTCAAAAATGGAATAAATGGCTGATAATAAAAAAATTAAGACCGCCCTTATTTCGGTTTATCACAAAGAAAACCTTGATGGGATCATCCGCAGGTTGAATGAATTAAATGTAAAAATAATCAGTACCGGCGGAACAAAAAGTTTCATTGAATCGCTCGGAGTGGAAGTAACTTCGGTGGAAAGCCTTACCGGTTATCCTTCAATTTTGGGAGGCCGCGTAAAAACATTGCATCCAAAAATTTTTGGAGGTATTTTATCGCGCCGCGAGAACCAGGGAGATGTCAGCCAGTTAACCGAATTTGAAATTCCCGAAATCGACCTGGTAATAGTCGATCTTTACCCGTTTGAAGATACAGTTGCATCGGGTGCCGGCGAGCAGGACATCATTGAGAAAATCGATATCGGAGGCATTTCGCTCATCCGTGCCGCAGCCAAAAATTTTAAAGATGTAGTGATTGTTCCCTCGCAAAATGAATATGGACGTTTGCAAGAATTGCTGAATGAAAAAGCCGGTGATTTTTCAGTGGAAGACCGGAAATGGTTTGCCGGAAAAGCATTTGCTGTTTCATCGCATTACGATGCTGCAATTTTCAGCTATTTCAACAATAATGATGAAGAGGCCGCTGAAAGAATCAGCCTGAACGACGGGAAGGTACTTCGCTACGGCGAAAATCCGCATCAGAACGCCACGTTCTATAAATTCAAAAATTCACCGGGTGAAATTTCTCTGGCTGATGCCGAAGTTTTGCAGGGCAAAGCGCTTTCGTACAACAACATGCTCGATGCCGATGCCTCCTGGAAAGCTGCCAGCGATGCATACCATTCAGTAACTCATCTCGAAAACAAAGTAGCCGTTGCAGTGGTAAAACACCTCAATCCTTGCGGACTGGCAGTAACCGGTAATACACTCGAGTCGCTCGGTTTGGCATGGGCCGGCGATCCCATCAGCGCTTTCGGAAGCATCATCTGTTTTACGGATACTGTTACCAAAGAGGTGGCTGAATGGTTTGGAAAGAAATTCGTGGAAATTGTCATTGCTCCCGAATTTACAGACGAAGCCCTGGAAGTTTTCAGCAAAAAGAAAAACCTTCGCCTGCTGGTGGCTCCGGTAAAACCGGAAAAAACAAATGAAAAACTCTTTCGTTCTATCAGCGGAGGAATGCTGGTTCAGGATGAAGATGAAGGAGTTGACAGCAACTTTGAAAACATTACGAAGCAAAAATTCGATACGGCAAAAATAAACCTCGCAAAATTTGGAACAGTGGCCTGCAAGCATCTGAAAAGTAATGCCATTGCCATTGTTACCGAAAAAGAAAACGGTTCGTTTTGGCTGACTGGTGCGGGCATGGGGCAACCTAACCGGCTCGACAGCCTGCGGCATTTAACCATGCCCCGTTTTGAGATGAAAGAAGATGTGGACATTAAAAATTCAGTGCTGATATCCGATGCATTTTTCCCGTTCCGCGACAGTATTGAAGCGGCCAGCGAGTATGGTGTGAAATACATTGTGCAGCCGGGAGGAAGTATTCGCGACCAGGAAGTTATTGATGCCTGCAACGAATTTGACATTGCCATGGTTTTTACCGGAAGAAGACATTTTAAACATTGATATTTAATTAATTACAGAAAATGGGATTATTTTCGTTTTTAACCCAGGAAATTGCCATTGACCTGGGAACAGCCAATACCATAATCATCCATAACGATAAAATTGTAGTGGATGAACCCTCCATTGTTGCCATCGATTTGAAGACAGAAAAAATGGTGGCCATTGGAGAAAAAGCTCGCCAGATGCAGGGAAAAACCCACGCCAACCTGAAAACAATCCGCCCGCTGCGCGACGGCGTAATTGCCGATTTTAATGCAGCCGAACAAATGATCCGGGGAATGATAAAAATGATTAACCCCAAATCGCGAATGTTTTCACCGGCGCTGAAAATGGTGGTTTGCATTCCGTCGGGAAGCACCGAGGTGGAAGTGCGCGCGGTGCGCGACTCCGCCGAACATGCCGGTGGCCGTGAGGTTTACATGATATATGAACCGCTTGCAGCAGCCATTGGAATTGGGCTCGATGTGGAAGCGCCCGAGGGAAATATGGTAGTGGATATCGGGGGTGGAACAACCGAAATTGCCGTGATTTCGCTCGGCGGAATCGTTACCAACAAATCCATTCGTATTGCCGGCGATGATCTGACGGCCGATATTATGGAATATATGCGCCACCAGCACAACATTAAAATTGGCGAACGCACAGCCGAAGAAATTAAAATTCACGTGGGGTCTGCCTTGTCGCAGTTAAAAGATACGCCTCCTGATTATATTGTTCAGGGACCGAACCAGATGACTGCTCTGCCAATTGAAGTGCCTGTTTCCTACCAGGAAATAGCCCATTGCCTCGAAAAATCGATTTCGAAAATTGAAACGGCTGTGTTGAGCGCGCTGGAGCAAACCCCACCCGAACTTTATGCCGACATTGTGTCAAAAGGAATCTGGCTGGCCGGCGGTGGTGCTTTGTTAAAAGGACTCGACAAGCGGCTGAGCGATAAAATCGGCATTCCGTTTCATGTGGCCGAAGACCCGCTCAGGGCAGTGGTACGCGGAACCGGGGTCGCACTGAAAAATGTGGATAATTTTTCATTCCTGCTTAGGTAGCAACCGGCTTTCTGCAAAAAAGATGGCCATGTTTTTCAGAAATAAAACAAAACGAGCCGGACACTCTTTTGTTTTTCTGTATTTTGTCTGTATACTGTTGATCTAATTATGAGAAGTCTGCTCAGGTATTTATTGAAGAACTATGCATTTGTGCTTTTTCTTCTGCTCGAAGGCGTAGCACTGACACTGTTGTTTACATACAACAGTTATCAGCGTTCAAGATACCTGAATTCTTCCAACCGCATTACCGGCAATATTTACGACACCTACAATTCGGTGGTGCAGTATTTTCACCTGACTCAAATCAATAAAAATCTGGCTGAAGAAAATGCCGAGCTGCGAACGTTGCTCAAAAACCGGGCAGGCATAGTTGCTGCTGATGATTCAATGTTCATCAGCGGGCAAGAAACAGATACATTGTACCGTTTTACCCCTGCCCGGGTTATCAATAATTCTGTTAACCGGCAGTTTAATTATTTTACGCTGAACAAAGGCCGTGAAGATGGAATTGAATCCGACCAGGGAGTTATATCCGGAGGAGGAATTGTGGGTGTTGTAACACAGGTTTCAGAGTCGTATGCAGTAGGAATATCGGTATTGAACAGCCGCTGGAGTATTTCGGCCATGGTGAAAAAAAGCGGCTATTTTGGGTCGCTCATCTGGAGAGGGGAAAATTACAGTGTAGCCGATTTGACAGAAATTCCGCTTCATGTGGATATTTCGCCCGGAGATTCAGTGGTTACCAGTGGATATTCCTCAATTTTCCCGGAAGGTATAATGATTGGAACCATACAGGATTTTAGCCGGCCCGCCGGTGAGAATTATTACAATATTAAAGTGGAACTTTCTACCGATTTCAAAAACTTGTCCTATGTTGAGGTTATAGAAAATCAGGATAAACCTGAAATAGAAAAACTGGAAAATATTATTACGGATGATCCGATGGCTAATTAAATATGCGGTAATGTTTATTGTGCTGGTGCTGATTCAGGTGCTGATTCTGAACCAGGTGCAATTCAGCGGTTTTGTAAATCCGTACATTTACATTTTGTTTGTGATGTTGCTACCGCTGAGTACACCCCGCTACGGAGTGCTGCTTTCCGGCTTCCTCATCGGGCTTGCCATCGACATATTTTCCAACAGTCTGGGGTTACACACGGCAGCTACAGTTTTTGTTGCATACATACGGCCCTATGTTTTGAGGGGTATTTCAGGCAGGGAAGATGAAATGAGTGATTATCCCGGGTTGAAACAAAATAAATTTACATGGTTTCTCTATTATACGGCCATTATGGTTTTTATGCACCATTTTGTGTTGTTTTTTTTGGAAATCTATACATTTTCTCATTTTTTGACTACAATTTACCGGATAGTTTTAAGTTCGTTGTTTTCAATTTTTATTATAGTTTTAAGTCAATTTTTAATGTTTAGGGAGTAGTGGAGAGTGAATAATTTTTCGAAGCGGAGTTATGTAATTATTGCCATATTTGTTATCACGGGGTTGATTTTCGGCATCCGGCTTTTCCGGTTGCAGGTGCTCGACCCTACTTACAAGGAATACGCCACGAATAACGTATTGCGCAATGTGGTGCAGTATCCGGGCCGGGGTCTGATATACGACCGGAACGGAGAATTGCTGGTTCATAATAAGGCTGCCTACGATTTGCTTGTTACTCCCCGGGAGGTTCAAAAGTTCGACACTCTTTTGCTTTGCGATATGCTTGATCTGACCGTAGAAGATTTGGTAAACCGCCTTGATGAAGCAAAGCATTATTCACAGTATAAACCTTCCATAATCGTCAAACAAATACCGCCCGAGAAATATGCCGTTTTGCAGGAGCGCATTTACAAATTCAAGGGATTTCATACCCAGTCGAGGACCTTACGCGAATATACCTATCCGGTAGCTGCTCATTTGCTGGGGTATGTAGGTGAAGTTACCCAGTCCAATATCGGAAAAGACAGTTATTACAGCATGGGCGACTATATCGGGCAGAGCGGTATCGAAAGAGCTTATGAAGACCAGTTGCGTGGAACAAAGGGGATTAATAAATACCTTGTAGATGTGCACAACCGCATTCAGGGAAGTTTTTTGGAAGGAAGCCAGAACATGCCGGCGCAAACCGGTAAAAACATCATGACTTCAATAGATATTGAATTGCAGATGTATGCCGAAAAACTGCTCGAAAATAAAAAAGGCAGTGTGGTAGCTATCGAACCTTCAACTGGTGAAATTCTGGCAATGGCGAGTGCACCTTCCTATCACCCGGGACTGCTGGTGGGCCGGGTGCGGGGCGATAATTTCTCGGTGCTGCTTGCCGATACGCTTGAGCCTCTTTTTAACAGGGCACTGATGGCAGCATATCCTCCCGGGTCTACTTTTAAAGCGTTGAATGTGTTGGCTGGGCTCCAGGAACAAACCATTACCACCAGCACCCACTTTTCATGTTACGGACCGGGCACCAGGCCAATCCGGTGCACGCACAACCATGCGTCGCCGCTCGATGTGGTGGATGCCATGCGTGAATCCTGCAATCCTTTTTTATGGAATACCTTCCGGTCGATTATGAACAATTCAGAAACTTCGGCTGCAGGATTCAATAAATGGAGAGAATACGTGCTGAGTTTCGGTATGGGTCAAAAACTGGGGATCGATCTTCCGGTAGAGCTGAAAGGAAATGTACCGGAAGAATCTTATTACAATCGTTATTACGGCGAAGGACGCTGGAATGCAATGACAATCCGCTCACTGGCTATTGGCCAGGGCGAACTGGGGGTGACCCCGCTTCAGCTTGCAAATTATTGCGCTGTCATTGCCAATCGCGGGCACTATTACATTCCGCATGTGGTAAAAGAAATTGAAGGGGGCGAACTGGACGACCGCTTGATTGAAAAACGCGAAGTACCCGTTTCCAAAGAGCATTTTGAACCGGTTATTGAAGGAATGCGCCAGGTGGTGGAAAATACCAATGCGTCGGCTTTTATGAAAATTCCGGATGTTACCATGAGTGGCAAAACCGGAACGGCTGAAAATCCGCATGGCGAAGATCACTCCATTTTTATGGCCTTTGCACCTGTTGACAATCCGCAGATTGCCATTTCGGTGTATGTGGAAAATGCCGGCTACGGGGCAATTTGGGCAGCGCCCATTGCCAGTTTGCTGGTTGAAAAATATTTAACCGGAACTATTTCAAAACAAAAAGAATGGGTTGAAAAACGCATGCTGGAAGCCAATTTGTTAAATGTTATAAAATCAGATTAACATGCCGAGAAGAAACAGTGTTTGGGCAAATATCGACTGGTTTACCATCTTCATCTACCTGGTGTTGGTGTTTCTGGGGTGGATAAACATTTATGCCTCGGTATATGACTTCGAACACCAAAGCATTCTGGATGTTTCCCAGCGTTACGGAAAACAGTTAATCTGGATTGGCGCTGCACTTACCCTGGCTTTTCTGATTTTGCTTATTGAAACCAATTTTTATGTCTTCTTTTCCTACATAATTTATGGGGCTGTCATTCTTTTGCTGATTCTGGTATTGTTTTTTGGAACTGAAATAAATGCCTCAAGATCGTGGTTTACCATTGGCGGGTTCAGTTTTCAGCCGGCTGAATTCGGAAAGTTTGCCACTGCACTGGCGCTGGCAAAATACATGAGCTCTTTTGGCTTCCGGTTACAGCGCGTTAAGTCGTTGCTGATAATTGCCGTTATCATCTTTTTGCCTGCAGTGCTTATTTTATTGCAAAACGATGCGGGCTCTGCCCTGGTTTATTTTGCTTTTGTGTTGGTATTGTACCGCGAGGGATTATCGGGGGTGGTTCTGTTTTTCGGATTGTTGGTAGCACTGCTTTTTATATTGTCGCTGGTATTGCCTGGTCCGGTGCTTTTTGCACTGATTGCCGGGGTGGCTCTCGTCGTTTTTCTGGTGCTTAACCCGGCTTTGAAACACTTTTTCGTTGTTGCCGCAATTCTCCTGCTCAGTTTCATTTTTGTTTACACCCTGAATTTTTTCACGGGCAGCAGGCTTGATTTGGATTTGGTAATTGCAGGGGCCTCAATTCTCGGAGGCGCTGTTGTGCTGATATACAGTCTGGCAAAAAAATATAAAAATTACGCACTGGTAGCCTTGATTTTTGTAACCTCGGTGCTGTTCTCCATTTCTGTGGATTATGCTTTTAACAATGCACTGGAGCCTTATCACCAGGAGCGCATTAATGAATTGCTGGGCATCGAATCCAATCCGCAGGGAGCCGGTTACAATGTGAATCAGAGTAAAATTGCCATTGGTTCGGGTGGTTTATGGGGAAAAGGATTTCTTAACGGCACACAAACCAAATTTAATTTTGTGCCCGAGCAAAGTACCGATTTTATTTTTTGTACCG
>CAYUBV010000099.1:0-9062 GCA_964443035.1 uncultured Tangfeifania sp. | reverse complement strand
TTGTTTCGTGTGGTTTCCAGGTCAATTTTTGCCTGCCGTACCTGAGAGCGCCTTTCACCACTCGAGAAAACGGGAATGTTCATTTGTAACCCAAGCATATGTTTTGGCGACATGTCAAATGCAGGTTTTAATATTTTTTCAGTGTAATTGTAATAACCTGAAAGTGTTGGCAGGTAATTGGCCTGTTGCATTTTTATCTGCTTTTCGGTCATCTCTTCCTGAACATCCATTAATTGATAATCGATGTTTTCAGTCACTTCGAAAGAAGTACCCATTAGCAGTTCGGCTGTGTTTTTTTCGTCCATTATTTCCGGAAGGGTTTCGGTAAGCTCCAGTTCGGTTTCTGCCGTAACTCCCAGCTGTACTCTCAGCAGGTTTTTAGCCATCTCGTATTGGCGTTCGGCCGATTTCAGTGCGTTGTCGAGCGAGTTTACCTGAACCGAAAGCTGGTCGAGTTCCAGTTGTTCAATCATTCCCACTTTTACCATGGGTTCTGTTTTCCGGTAAATTTCACGCAGGTTGGCAATGTTTGTCTCGAGTATTTTTAAAGATTCTTCTGAAAGCAGAACAAGGTAATAGCCTTCAATAACCTGGCTCACAATATCCTGTTTTGTTTTTACCTGGTTTTTTTTGGCAAGCTTTTCGGCAAGTTTTGCAGTTTGAATTCCCACAATGTACCCGCCGTTAAAAAGTAACTGGTTCAAATTCAGATTAAAATTACTGGTGGGTTTAATCGGGATTTTCGAGGGCGGGGCATTTTCATCAAACTGAATGCTGATTTCGGCTCCCAACGCATTGGAGTAGTCGGCCGTGGCATTAATGTGTGGCAGTCCGGCTGCAATGGCTTCCCATAGTTGTTGCTGCGACTGGTCAACTGCAAGCCCCGAATTTTTTATGGTGAGGTTGTAGTCGAGGGCATGCTCTTTTGCGCCTTCCAGGTCGAGCGTCAGCTTTTCCTGGGCGTATGTTGTGCCCAACATCAGCAGCCCTAAAATTACGGTAACAATCTGTTTTCTTCTCATAGTGAATTGTTTTATCTGTATTGTTTTTGTTTTCAGCAAATGATTAATTGGTGTTTATTCCAATATTTTGTCGATGAGGTCAATTCCTTTTTTTGTGGAAATACCCCGCATAAAATTGATAGTCAGGCTCTGAAAAACTTCCGTGTAATTGTACTCATCGCGCGGAAAAATTTTTTCATCGGCCAGCAGGGTCATCTGTTCATGAAAAAGTTTGGCTACAATGGGAATGTTTACATCTTCCCTGAAAAGCCCCTCTTTCTTCCCTTTTTTTAACAATTTCGTTGACAGGTTAAACCCTTCTTTTTCATTTTCTTTCTGCATCTCCTTCCAGGTTTGCGGGTAAAATTTTTCCATGTCCCTGAAAAACACCGGGTTGATGGAATTCATAGCTTTAATACCTTCCTGCATAAATGAGAAAATGGTTTCAATCACATTTTTTGATGTGGTAATGATTTCCTGGTTTTTCGTATTGTGTTTTTGTTTTAATCTGTTGAGACACTCATGAACCAGTTCTGTTTTGTCTTTAAATATCTCATAAACAGTTCGTTTAGACATTCCCAGTCCGGCGGCAATTCCGTCCATAGTAACGTTGCGTATGCCATACTGAAAAAACTGCTGTGTGGCTTCTTCGGTAATTTTATCTTGTAGTTCCATTTATTTTGAATTTGAAGCAAATCTACGAGAAAACTCAAAATACGATGAAAGTTTTCTGCGAATTGCTGGATTTTTTCGGTGAATTACATTTCACTTAACGATAACTAAACAATACCATTCATTTCGGACCGGTATTTAATCACTTCAGTAATTATTTGTTAGAATGAAATTTCAGGTACTTGTAAATTTGAGAAGCATTTTTTCGACAATCATTCAAAAATTATAGCATCATGAAAATTGTAAGTAACGGGGCACTACTTCTTTTATGTGTCATACTAACTGCGGGTTGTAACAACCGTGAAGTTGAAAAAACTCAAATTATCAGAAAAGTAAAGCTGGCAACAGTATGCGAGGCTGACTCACTGGAGGAAAAAGAATATTCCGGAATAATCACTGAAAAGCTGAATGTTGGCCTTGCTTTCAGAGTGGCCGGACCTATTCTGAAACTGGAGGTTGAAGAGGGTGATTATGTAAAAGAAGGTGAATTAATTGCTCAAATCGATCCGCGTGATTATGATGTACAGTTACAGGCTGCACAAGGTCAGTACGAAAAAGTAAAGGCGGAAGCAGAGCGTGTGATTGAATTACACGACCGGAACAGTGTGGCGGGGAATGATTATGAAAAAGCGGTGGCCGGCTTAAAAATGGCCGAGGCAAACCTGGAGCACGCCAAAAACCAGATCAATGATACAAAGCTGCTGGCACCTGTTTCGGGCTATATTCAGGAAGTAAATTTTGAAGAAGGCGAAATGGTGGATGCCGGAATGCCGGTTGCATCGCTGATTGATTTAACGGGATACGAAGTGGAGGTCGATATTCCGGTTTCGCTGTACCTGCAAAAAGAACATTTTGTTGCCTTCACCGGCAGGCAATCTTCTGTGTCAGACAAATCATTTCCACTGAAACTGGCGGGTTTCAGTAAAAAGTCCAACAACAACCAACTCTATTCTTTGCAGTTAATGCTCGATCCGGGAGTATATCCGGAATTGGCGCCCGGAATGAATGCCGGGGTAACCATCACACTAAAAACAGGATTCAAAAACACACTGTGTGTTCCGCTGGATGCTGTTTTTGAAAAAAACGGCGACTCGTATGTCTGGATCTATCTTCCGGATGAAAACATTGTAAAAAGCCGCAGGGTAGCTACCGGCCAGCTCACCGGAAATAATTTGGTAACCATTACCAGCGGTGTAAAGGCTGGTGAGCAGGTTGTTTCTGCAGGCGTTCATCATCTTCAGGAAAACCAGGAGGTTGAAATTCTCGAATCCGCCTCTGAAACCAATGTGGGAGGAATGTTATGATGCACATTTCGGAACTCACATTTAAAAGAAAGGCCATTTTTTACTTTCTGATTATCTGCATAATTGTGGGTGGGGTACTGGCTTTTGAATCCATCAGCAAACTGGAAGATCCGGAAATAACGGTGATGCAGTCGCAGATAATTATTGTTTACCCCGGGGCCAATGCCCACGAAGTGGAAATGCAGGTCACTAATATTATTGAGGAGGAACTCAGTTCGCTTAAGGATGTGGAAACCATTAAATCGAAATCTTCTGCCAATATTTCGGTGATTACGGTGATGCTTGAACTTACTGTTCCGCAAGATGAAATTGAGCAGCGGTGGGATTTTCTCCGGCGTCGGATTAAAGAAGTACAAAACAAACTGCCTGCCGGTGCGCAGGAACCATTGGTTGTCGATGATTTTGGCGATGTGTACGGAATGTTTTATGCCATGACCGGAGACGGGTTTTCCTACAAGGAAATGAGCAAAATGGCCGATTACATCAAACGCGAAATGCTGGCGGTGGAGGGAGTCAGCAAAGTGGATATTTTTGGTAAACAGGCACCGGTTGCTGATGTTGTTATCTCTGTTTCACGCGCAGGAGAAATGGGGGTTTTTCCGTTTCAGATTTTAGCAGCTTTGAATGGTCAGAATACCACCGTTTATCCCGGATCTTTCGAAATTGGCGATAAACTGCTGAATGTTTCGGTCGATAATAAAATTGATGAGGTTGCTGATGTCGGCAAGGTCATGGTGCAGGGACTCGATGGTAAGCCCTTTAAATTATCGGATATTGCCACCATTGAAGAAGGGTACAGCAAACCCCTCAGAAATAACATGTTCCTGAATAACCAAAAAGCGATTGCCATTTCGCTTTCAATGGAATCGGGTGAAAATATTATAGAAGTTGGCGAACGGGTGGAAAAAAGGCTGGAAGAACTGAAAAAAAATATTCCGGTTGGTTATGAATTTGAGAAGGTATTTTTCCAGCCGGATAAGGTCGACGGTGCCATCGATGGTTTTATGCTCAGCCTGGTGGCTTCTGTTCTGATTGTGATTCTGGTACTGATGCTTACAATGGGATTACGCAGCGGATTTATTATCGGGACCGGCCTGGTTCTGACTATTCTGGCAACTTTTCCGTTGTTGCTGGCTGCCGGAGGTACACTTCAGCGTATTTCGCTCGGGGCATTTATTGTGGCAATGGGAATGCTGGTTGACAATGCCATTGTTGTTATCGACGGAATTCTGGTCGATTTGCAAAAAGGGATAAAACGCAAAAAAGCGCTTGTCAATTCGGCCAAAAGAACCGCATGGCCGTTGTTCGGAGCAACTGTAATTGCCGTTTCAGCCTTTTTGCCCGTATATCTTTCTGACGATGCCGCAGGTACTTATGCCCGCGACTTGTTTGTGGTTTTGTGTATCTCTTTGCTGGTGAGCTGGCTGCTGGCAATTACGCAGGTTCCGGTTTTTGCCGATAAGTTATTGAAAAAGAGAAAGAAGGATCAAAAAGAAAAGGCAGAATTGTACAGTTCATGGGCATACCGGAAATTCAGCAATCTGCTATCTTTTCTGCTGCACTATAAAACGGTAACACTAATTGTTTCATTTATTTTGCTCGCACTGGCTGCCCTTAATTTTCAAAATATCAAAAAAACATTCTTCCCAGACTTTAATTACAACCAGGTTTATATTGAATATAAACTGCCTGAAGGAACCAGTCCTGAACGGGTGAATGCCGATTTGAAAAAGATAACTGAAGATTTTCTGGAATACGATGAAGTAAAAATGGTAGTGTCGAGTCACGGAATGACACCAACGCGTTACTCCCTGGTCAGGGCCATGGGTGAAATGTCGGACAGCTACGGCGAATTGATCGTTAATTTTGAAGATTACGACACCATGGTAAGAATGAAACCGGTGCTGAACGAGTACCTGCACGAAAATTACCCCGATGCTTATACACGTATTCGGAAATACAATCTTTCGATTAAAGCAACCCACACTGTTGAAGTTGAATTTACCGGCCCCGACCCGGCGGTGCTGAAAGATTTAAGCCGGCAGGCACAGGATATTTTACGGGAAAACCCGTATGCCGATCCTTACACCATTTCCGACGACTGGGAGCCGCTGGGACAGGTGCTGGTGACAAAATACAACCAGGCTTCCGGTCGCCGGGCAGGTCCCACCCGCACCGATGTGAGCAATGCTATTTTAGCTGCTACCGACGGATTGCCCGTTGGCGAATACTTTGAAGGAGAAACCAAAATAGGCATCAATTTGAAAATGCGGAAAAGCGACGGCTCAAAAGTTCAGCGGCTCGAGGAAATTCCGGTTTGGAGTACCATCCCAAATGTTTCGGCAGTAAACGAAAACAGCATTCAAAAACTGATGCATGGCGGAAAATCGCTCAATGAACTGAAAAATGAAATCGTTTCACCTGTGCCGCTGAATGCCATTACCGACGGCGTGGACCTGGAGTGGCAGGAACGAATAGTTCGAAGAGTAAATGGCCAGCGCGCCATTCAGGCGCAGTGCGATCCGCTGGAGGGTTACAGCCCGGCGCTGGTGCGAAAAACTTCGCTCGAAGAAATTGCGAACATCCAGCTTCCCGACGGTTATGAAATGCAGTGGGTGGGCGAGCAGGAGCTACAGGGCGATGCACTGAGAAATATTTTCCGGTACCTGCCTATTTCTGTAATGCTTATTATTTTAACACTTATTCTGTTGTTTAATGATTTCAGAAAACCGGTCATTATTCTGATGTGCATCCCGATGGCTTTTATAGGAATTGTGCCCGGAATGATTCTGGCTGGTCAGCCTTTTACTTTTATGGCAATTATCGGTTCGTTCGGGTTAATGGGAATGATTGTGAAAAATGCCATTGTTCTTCTCGACGAACTGGAAAAGCGGATTGCTGAAGGTTCGGAGCGTTACCATGCCATAATCGATGCTACAATTTCGAGGACCCGGCCGGTGCTGTTGGCTTCGTTTACTACAATTCTGGGGATGATTCCGTTGTTTGGCGACCCGATGTACGAAAGCATGGCCACTGCCATTATCAGCGGGTTGCTGATTGGTACACTCATCACACTTCTTTTTGTGCCAATTCTTTATGCCGCATTTTTCGGGGTTAAAAGGGTAAATCATACAAATGAGTTAAGGGAGGAAAAATCATGAATAAACTAAAATATATCATCATCCTGGTAATTGTATTTTCAGGAATAACCCTGAAAGGGCAGGAAAAACTCACCTTGCAGCAATGCCGTGAAATGGCGCTGCAAAAAAACGAAGATTTAAAAATGGCCGGCAAGCAGCTTGAAAAGGCCCGGACCGAAAAAGATGCGGCAAAAACCTTGCGTCTGCCAAAATTTTCAGCAACAGGCACTGGAATTTATCTCAACAAAGATTTTGAGCAGGAACTGACATTGCCTACTCAAAAGCCAAATCCGCAAACCGGTGAGCTTGAACCCAATTACATGATTAATCCGGCCACCGGCGAACCTGTAATCGGGGCCGACGGAAATCCGGTTTTCAATATGTATGCCTGGCTTCCGCTATCGGTAAGTTTGAAGGGAACTTACCTTGCAGGCGTTACAATGGAGCAGCCCATTTACACCGGGGGAAAAATTAATGCCGGAAACGAAATGGCAAAAATTGGTGTGGAAATGGCCGATGAGAGCATCGAACTTCAAAAAGTGAATACACTTGTTGAGACTGACAGAGCTTACTGGAACTATGTTTCGGTAAACGAGAAAGCGAAGCTGGCAAAAGAAGCAGTTGATTTGCTTGAGGAAATTGTGGAAGATGCCCGGAACAGCTACGAAGTAGGGATGGTGCATAAAAATGAATTGCTGAAAGCTCAGGTGGAATACAACAATGCTGCACTTAATTTGCAACAGGCCAAAAACGGGCTGGAACTCAGCCGGATGAATTTATGCCGTATAACCGGGCTCCCGCTAAATACCGGGATAATTGCTGCAGATACTTTAATTGATGTTGCAAAACCTGTGATGGTTGATTCCGCAGGGATGATTGATGAACGCCCCGAATACCAGTTGCTGGAAAAAAACATCAGGCTTCAGGATGAAAATATTAAAATGACGAAAGCTGACTTTTTGCCAACTGCCGGAATTCAGGCGGGTTACAGCTATTTGGGCGGACTGGAGTTCGGCGGCGAAAATTATACCAATTCAAGCCTGAATGTGATGGCGTCGCTGACGATTCCGGTTTTTCACTGGGGTGAAGGAGTTAAAAAAATCAACGCAGCCAAAATCGACAAGGAAATTACTGAGCTGAAACTCGAGAAAAACAGGCAGTTGCTCAAACTGGAAATGGAACAGGCACGGCTCAACCTGAATGTGGCTTTCGAACGAATACAAATGAGTGAAACTGCCCTGGATCAGGCAGCAGAAAACCTACGGGTGACCCGTGACAATTATGAAGTTGGAATGGAAAAACTTACAGATTTGCTCAATGCACAAATCCAGTGGCAGGAATCATTCAGCAACTTAATCGATGCAAAAACCGATTTCAAAATCAAAGAAACCATCTGGCTGAAAGTAACCGGCAAACTGGGTTCTGATCTTAAATCTGTCATCGGCGATCCGCCATCGTTGTTGAAATGACAATTAAAGGTGAGATGAAACAGAATAAAGTCGTCACTTCCTGAAAAATTCAATAATTTTGAAGAAAGACAAAAGAACAGATATGAAACACAGTGAACTCCGCTACTTGAGCAGGTTGTCGGATTATACCTGGCAAAGTGTTTTCATCAGGTTGATGCTGGTGAGTAGCGTGGGGCTTCTGTTTTTTTTTCTGGCCATTGAAATTGCAGGCGATGCTTCTATCCGGGTCACAGCGCTGGAATATTTCCAGGTGGTGCTTATTTTCAACATTATCAGCGAAATGAATGTGCTCATCGATCACCTCGCTGAGCGATTTCTGCCTATCCCTGAAAAAATAAGTCTGCGGGTGGTTTTGCATTTTGTTATCAGTCTCGTCATTGCGGTGGCCGTTGTTTTTTATTTTTCATTTATTGTGAAGGATGCGCTGTTCTTTTCGAATCCGATTGTACAACTAATGATGCTTCTGGGGTTGATTTTCATTTTCTTTATCACCATCTTTTCGGTAACGCTGCGCATTATTGAGAAGTGGATATACTCGGTGCGGCAACTGGAAGAACTGAAAAGCCTGAAATTAAAAAGCGATTACAACTCTTTGCAGGCGCAGTTGAATCCCCATTTTCTTTTCAATAACCTGAGTGTGCTGAAATCGATGATTACTTATGATCAGGATGCTGCCATTCATTTTACGCAGAATTTTACCGACGTTTACCGCTATGTTTTGCAGAGCAAGGAAAAAACAACCGTAAAACTGAAGGATGAACTGGAGTTTATCGAAGCTTATGCCGACATTCATATAGAACGCCTTGGAGAAGCTTTTCAATTAAATATTGATGTGAAGGAACCGGCGCTGGAAAAGGAAATTCCTCCGCTTGCATTGCAGCTTTTGGTTGAAAACGCAGTTAAACACAACGCTGCCGTAAAAGAAAAACCTTTGGTGATTACCATAAAAAGCAGAGAAAATAATTTGTCGGTAATCAATACTGTTAATCCCAAAGAATCAACTTTTTCAGAACAAACCGGGTTGTTTAATCTTACCAAACGTTACGAAATGCTGACTGACGCCCGTGTAAAAATACATCAGGGTAAAGAGCTGTTTGAAGTTGAAATTCCGTTGTTATAAGAGGTTAAAATGAAGATAATTATTATTGAAGATGAAATTTATAATCTCCGCCTGCTGAATGGAATGATAAAAATTCTCCGTCCTGAATGGGAAATCATACAAACTTTTGATAGCGTGAAAGGCAGCGTAAAATGGTTGCGCGAAAATCCGCATCCCGACCTCTTTTTTATGGATATACAGCTTGCCGACGGCCTTTGTTTTTCAATTTTCGATGAGGTGGAAATTCAAAGTATGGTAATTTTTACCACTGCTTACGACAATTACGCCATCCAGGCTTTTAAGGTAAACAGCATCGATTATTTACTGAAACCTTTCCGGGAAAAGGATTTGGAGGCCTCCATCGAAAAATTTGAACA
>CAYUBV010000098.1:0-9126 GCA_964443035.1 uncultured Tangfeifania sp. | reverse complement strand
TAGCTCTTTAATTTTAACGGGTGAACGGAAAAGAAGTAAATCAGATATTTGAACAATTCAGCCAGATGCGGGCCCTTGTAATCGGTGATGCTATGGTTGATACTTATCTTTGGGGAAAAGTGGATCGGGTATCACCCGAGGCTCCCATTCCAATTGTATCCATAACAAACAGGGAAAGTCGTTTAGGTGGTGCTGCAAATGTATCGCTGAATTTACAGTCGCTGGGGGCAACTCCAGTATTATTTTCGGTTATCGGCGATGATGATAAAGGCCGGAAGTTCAAAAAACTTCTTGAAAAACATCAACTTACCAGCGAAGGAATTTTTGTGGATGCTAACCGGATTACAACGGTAAAAAGCCGGATTATCGGTAAAGGCCAGCACATTGCCCGGGTCGATGAGGAATCGGTAGATTTTATTTCCAATGAAATAGAACAGTCGTTGATTGCCGGCATCCAAAAGGAAATTGAACAAAACCGGGTAGATGTTATCATTTTTGTCGATTACGATAAGGGTGCAGTTACTCCAACACTTTTTGAGGCTGTTAATAATATGGCCATCGAAAAAGGCATTCCTACGGCCGTTGACCCGAAAAAACGAAATTTCAGGCATTACAAAAATGTTGGGTTGTTCAAACCGAATTTCAAAGAATTTGTCGACGGAATCGGGCTACCCATTGAAAAAGGTGATTTCAAAACGCTGCGCACAGTAGCCCAGGAATTGAAAGAAAAGAATAATTTCAAATTAATTTTCGTTACCCTGTCAGAACTGGGGGTGTTTATCAGTAACGGAGTAAAAGAGCAGTATTATCCCGCAGTTATCCGTCACATTGCCGATGTTTCAGGGGCGGGAGATACGGTTATCAGTGTTGCCAGCCTGGCGTTGGCAGCAAAACTTCCGCCAAAAATTATGGCAATGATGTCGAACATTGCAGGTGGGCTGGTATGCGAAAACCTGGGAGTTGTACCGGTGGATAAAAACCAGTTGATGAAAGTTATGAAGGCGCAAAAAATTTGAGGAATTTACCTGCTCACTTCCAGTTTCTTAGCAACTTTTCTTATAGATTGATGAAAAAGCCGTCATGAGGTTAAGGCGATTTTATTAAATTTGGAACCGATCATTTAAACAAAATAATCAGATGGGAAAAATCATTTCACTGGCAAACCAGAAAGGCGGAGTTGGTAAAACTACCACAACCATCAATCTTGCGGCAAGCCTTGCTGTTTTGGAACAAAAAGTATTGATAATCGACGCTGACCCGCAGGCAAATTCAACTTCAGGCCTCGGGTTCGATGTTAAAAATGTGCAATCGAGTATTTATGAATGTATTGTAGATGAGGTAGATGCCGAAAAAGTAATTCTCAATACCGATGTTGCCAATCTCGATATCATTCCGTCCCACATCGACCTTGTAGGGGCCGAAATTGAAATCCTGAACATTCCGAACAGGGAAAATGTTTTGCGCAATTCCATCGAAAAACTGAAAGACAAATACGATTTCATATTCATAGACTGCTCGCCTTCACTTGGCTTGATTACAGTGAATGCGCTAACAGCTTCCGATTCGGTTATCATTCCGGTGCAGTGCGAATATTTTGCACTCGAGGGGCTGGGAAAACTGTTGAATACCATTAAAATTATTCAGAACCGGTTAAATCCGGAATTGGAGATTGAAGGCTTTTTGCTGACGATGTTCGATTCAAGGTTGAACCTTTCGAACCAGGTTTACGAAGAGGTAAAACGCCATTTTCAGGAAATGGTTTTCGATACAGTCATTCAGCGGAATGTTAAACTGAGCGAATCGCCAAGCTATGGCAAGCCGGTTGTTTTATACGATGCAAGTTCAAAAGGGGCCATCAACCACATGAACCTGGCACGCGAGATATTGCAGCGAAACGGGCTGACAAAAATTTCGCAGGACCAAAAAGTTATTATCAGCTAAATATTTTTGACCATGGTAAAAAGGAATGCACTTGGCAGAGGATTGGGCGCGCTTATCGACGATGCCGAAAAAATGAAACAAGCAGGAATAAGCGATGTGGATTTGAGTAAAATTGAAGCCAACCCTTTTCAGCCCAGGTCGAAATTTGATGATGAAGCACTGAACGAACTCGCCGGTTCAATTCGCGAAATCGGGTTGATTCAACCCATCACACTAAGAAAAGTCGGGGATGAAAAATACCAGATTATTGCAGGTGAACGCCGTTTCAGGGCTGCACAACTTGCCGGGCTCGATTCTTTGCCGGCATACATTCGTAAAGCAAAAGACGATGGCATGCTGGAAATGGCACTGGTGGAAAACATTCAGCGCGAAGATTTGGATGCCATTGAAATTGCACTGAGCTACCAGCGCCTCATGGATGAACTCGAGTTTACCCAGGAAGATTTGAGCAGCCGCGTGGGAAAAAAACGTTCAACCATTGCCAACTACCTGCGGCTGTTGAAGTTGCCGGCCATTATTCAGAAAGGATTGCGCAACAAGGAAATTTCAATGGGCCACGCCCGCGCACTGATAAATATCGAGGATGCCGACACCCAGGAAATGATTTTCAACGAAATTGTAAAACACGGGTTTTCGGTGCGGCGTGTGGAAGAAATTGTCAGAAATCTGAACGAAGGAACGGATGAAAGCCAGCCAAAAGCAAAACGGAAAGCGCTTCCAAACGAATATAAGTCTTTTAAAGGAGAACTGGGAAAATTGCTCGGTTCCCGGGTGGGCATCTCGATAAACGACAAGGGGAAAGGCAAAATTGTGATTCCTTTTAAATCGGGCGACGACCTGGAAAGAATTGTTAAAATAATTGAAAACCAAAAATAAAGCCCCAAAAGCACACCCGGTTCTGTCCCGGATCTTCTATTTTTGGGCAAAATTTGCTTAAAGTGAATATCAGAAAATTTTTATTGATAGCCGGTTTATTATTGATCCAGGTGTCGATGGTTTTTAGCCTTCGGGCGCAGGGCCTCATTGAAGGTGATACTCTTAAACCCGTCAATAAAAAACCTGTAACCGAAGAGGGGGTACATTCCCCAAAAAAAGCCGCCATTTATTCGGCAATTTTGCCCGGGTTGGGTCAGGCCTACAATAAAAAATACTGGAAAATCCCGCTGGTCTACATCGGGTTTGGGGCCATCGGTTATTTTATCGACTGGAACAACGATAATTATCAGTTAATGCTGAAAGGATACCGGCACTGGACGGATGGAAACGAAGAAACTACCGGCTACCTGGAAATTGAATCAATCAGGAGATGGAATTACGATATTAATGATCCGACGGATTATTCGCATGTAAAAGATGCTCTTCAGAAACAACAGGATTATTACCGGCGTAACCGCGATTTACTGATTATCAGTTTTGTGGGTTTTTACGGGTTGAATATCATCGATGCCAGCGTGGATGCACATCTTTTTAATTTCGATATCAGCGACGACCTGACTTTTGACTGGCAACCCTCGATGCTCAACATCGATAACAATTTTGTATATTGCGTCAACTTAAAATTTAACTTTTAGCATGAGGATTAGAGTGACAAAGCTGCTTTTGAGCCTTGTAATGATCTTTTTTATTGGCTCGCTCACAGCTCAGGATGAAGGAAGAAAACAAACTTCGATGCCGAAAATTAAACGGTTGGAAGTTGAAAAGTTATTGCCGGGGAGAGTTGTGACAGCAACTGAGGAAAATAATACGAATCAACAATCCGCAATTAGTGATTCAGATACGCTCGGCTTAATCGGGGTGCCTGCTCCTGCCGAGGATTTAAATGAAATCTTCTCAGAAAAAATGGATAGCCTGGTGAATACCTGGTACGTAAAAAATGCGTTCAAGATTGATTCATTAGAAGTTGATTTATCCGATTTTTATCCTACCAATGTTCCCGATTCGGTTTACATTGCCCGGCTAAAAGATATTGAAGAAGTGGTAGATTTGTCGTACAACAACGTGGTTCGGAATTTCATAAAACTTTATACCGAAAAACGGCGCGACCAGGTGGAAATGATGCTGGGAATGGCGGAATATTATTATCCAAAATTTGAAGAGATTCTGGACAAGCACGATATGCCACTCGATTTGAGGCACCTTCCTGTTATTGAGTCGGCGCTGAATCCGGTTGCACGGTCGAGGATGGGAGCCACCGGCCTGTGGCAGTTTATGTTTGGAACCGCCCGCGAAATGGATTTGGAAATTACCAGTTTTGTCGATGAGCGCCGCGATCCAGTAGCGTCGACAGAAGCGGCCGTAAAATATTTTAAGCGCCTGCACGATCGGTATGGAAACTGGCACCTTGCAATTGCCGCCTACAACTGTGGCCCCGGAAATGTGAACCGTGCCATAAGGCGGGCCGGCGGAAAAAAGAACTACTGGGCCATTTATTACCATTTGCCCCGCGAAACCCGCGGCTATGTTCCGGCATTTATTGCTGCTGCTTATGTGATGAACTATCATAAAGAACACAATTTGTACCCGCGGCTGCCCGGGTTCGATCTTCGTTCCGATACAATTTTGGTGAACGATTACCTGCATTTCGACCAACTGGAGGCCATGCTGAATATTGAGAAGGAACAGCTCCGTTCGTTGAATCCCATGTTTCGGCGCGATGTTATTCCTGCAAAATTAAACAAGCCATATCCTTTGATTTTACCTGAAATGAAAATCATGGAATTTATCGATAAAGACACCCTGGTGTTTGCTTACGAACGCGAAAAATATTTTCCGGATAATACGTTGGTGAGTCCTGCCAGCCGCAATACTTCATATTACACACCGGCAGATGTTGCCGGGAAAGCCAAAGTTTTATACACCGTTCAAAGCGGCGACAATGTAGGTTTCATTTCAGAGTGGTTCAACGTGCGGGCTTCCGATTTGAGGTACTGGAACAACATCCACCGCGACCTGATCAGGGCCGGACAAAAACTGCTTGTTTACGTTCCTGAAAATCAGAAAGAAAAATACGAACGGGTAAATTCGATGACGTTTGCCCAAAAGCAGGCTTCGATTGGCAAACTCGCATCTTCCGGAAGTTCAACACCAGTCAAATCCGAATCGCTCGATCCAACCTACATTTACCACACCGTAAGGCGCGGCGACACGCTCTGGGAAATTGCCCGCAACTATCCCGGAATCTCGTCGAATGATATTGTAAAACTGAACAACCTTCGAAATGAACACGATTTGGATGTCGGGCAGCGGCTGAAGATCAAGCGGAAATCTTAAATAGTTCTCCCCTTTATTAGAAATATTTGGTAAGTTTGAAGTAAAAAATATGCAAACGATAAGGCTAAGAATACATGAAAGTGTTTATAATCAATTGATGTGGTTACTGAAACGCTTTGCCAAAAATGAAATTGAAGTTATCAGCGAAACTGATGAATTCATTTCAGTTCAGGATTATCTCACCAAAGAATTAAAAACAATTGAGGTTGGAGATGCAGAATTTATAAATCTCGATCAATTAGATAGTGAACTTGAATCGACCATTAAAAAACATGAAGATTAAAGTTCTCAAATCATTTCGGGATAAGCTAAACCATCAAATTGAATTTATAGCAAAAGATAAACCTGGTGCTGCACGAAAATTTAAAACCGAGATACTAAGGCGGATAAAAGAAATTCCCCAAATGCCCCTCAAAAACAGAAAATCTATTTTTTTCGAGAGAGATGAAATACGTGATTTGGTTTTTAAAGGATATATTATTGTGTACCGAATTAATTATGATGATGATTCAATTGAAGTTTTCGGATTTACCAAATTTGAAAACAATCCTTTTGAAAAATAATACAAAAAACGTATTTTCCTGGTAACCTTTTTAAGCTGTAAAGTTATCTTAACGTAAACTCCGCCGAAACCGTCACTTTAATATTTTTCGCCGATGAACTGGTGTTGTGAATCCCGTAGCCCGCTACTTCGGTGGAGTAGGGTTCGGTAATCTGGAATACTCCCGAGCGGGCAGAAACCAGTTTGTCGATTTTTAATTCGGTTGTGGAAATGATTTCTTCAGCACGCTCGCTGGCGTTTTGTGTGGCTTTTCCCAACAATTGTTTTTTGATTTCATCCAGTTCGGTGCTGAAAAATTCCATGGAAGAATTATCGAATGTTACCCCTTTGTCAACAAACAACTGCGGATCGACAGCCAGTTTCTCCACTTTTTCAATCTCTTGCGAAACAATATACACACGCTGATTTAAAGTGTAACCGGTGTGTCCGCCCTGCCCAAATTCACGATTTACATTTACCGGGAACACTTTAAATTCTGAGGCACTTATTCCGGTCTGTTCCCAAAGATTTTTAAACTCGTCTAATTTGGCCGCCATCGATTTGTAGCCCTGTTGGGTCCCGTTGAGTGAAACCCGTTCGGAAAAACTTACGGACCATTTTACCACGTTGCTTTCAAACGACTCGGTGGCGTAACCAACAACTTTTACCGTTTGCTGTGTTTCGCGCGACTGCTTGAAAAACCAGCCCCAAATTATAAAGGAAATTATAATTGAGATGCCCAGAATAAATGCCCATGAATTTTTCATTGCTGTATATTTTAATTTCTTCTTTGCGCCTTTGCGTGAATACCCTCTCGCCAAGACGCTAAGGCGCAAGGGTTTACAATCCGTTTAATTCCATTTTTTATCAACGTTTCATTAAAATTAATCAGTAATCCTAATTTTAAGTTGGTGAGTCGAAGATACGTTAAAAGTTTTTTAGGATGGACCAACCGGGGCTATCATTTCAACAGATTTTAACTCGACAACCACATTATTTTCTACAATTAGATCTGCTCTGAACTCAATATCTATTTTAATATTTTTCCAAAAAACCGGAATACCTTTTTGTCTGTCGACATTTGATCCCTGAGAAATTAACTCAAAATAAAGAATTTCTTCATACACAAATTCTAATGACCCGGGGCCAAGTTCAACATGGTTGTTGTAACAGGTATTAACAATTATTTTTGTAAGATCATTTTCATCCATAAAGTTGACTAAAAAGTTATTTATTCTTTGCGTCTTTGCGCCTTAGCGTGAGATAAATCCGTTGAAATTTATTAACTAAAGGAACAATTTTTTTTACCCCACCGCCACATTAATAATCTTTTTCGGCACATATATAAATTTTCGAACTTTTTTACCTTCTAACCATTTTTGGGCGCGTTCGTCCGAAAGGATTGTTTTTTCAATTTCGTCTTTTGGCATATCCAGCGGCAGTTCAATTTTAAAGCGCACTTTACCGTTAAAAGAAACCGGATATTCATGGGTGTCTTCCAGCAACAGGTTTTCGTCTACTTTGGGCCAGGGAGCGTAAGCCAGCGTTTCTTTATTGCCGTATACCGACCAGAGTTCCTCTCCAAGGTGGGGTGCAAAAGGAGAGAGAATTCTGGCAAATTTTTCCGCTGAATTTTTGGTAATTTTTCCTTTTTTAATGGCCAGGTTGTTGAAAACCATCAATGCAGAAATGGCCGTATTGAACTTCAGATTTTCAATATCGGTTTCAACTTTCTGAATGGTTTGATGCAGCAGTTTTTCAACTTCTTTATCTTCTTCTCCTTCAGTAATATTTTCAGTATCGGCAAAAAACCGAAAGGCACGGTTCAGAAAATTGTGAACTCCTTTAACTCCGTTTTCGGCCCAGGGTTTGCGCTCATCGAGCGGCCCCATAAACATTTCGTACAAACGAAGGGAATCAGCGCCGAACTTCTCAATCACGTCATCAGGGTTGACAACGTTTTTTAATGATTTCGACATTTTTGCCACAATCTGGTTGAGCTCTTCCCCGGTTTCGGCATGGAAATATTTACCGTCGTGTTCTTCCACAAAATCAGAAGAAACTTTTGCCCCGGTGGCTGTTTCATAGGCAAATGCCAGAATCATTCCCTGGTTATAAAGTTTGGTAAAGGGCTCGTCGGTGGAAACGATGCCCAAATCGAACAGCACTTTGTGCCAGAAACGCGAGTAAAGCAAATGCAGCACGGCATGTTCTGCACCTCCGATGTACAAGTCAACAGGCATCCAGTATTTTTCCTTTTTCGGGTCGAAAATCTGTTCGTCGTTTTTTGGGTCGATAAAACGCAGGTAGTACCAGCACGAACCTGCCCACTGCGGCATGGTATTGGTTTCACGGCGTCCTTTGCGTCCGTTTTTGTCGGTAACGTGCAGCCATTCGGTGGCGTTTGCAAGCGGCGATTCACCTTCGTCGCCGGGAGTGAATTTTTCCAGTTCAGGCAATTCAAGTGGCAGTTCGTCGTCATCCAGAAGGCTGATCTCACCATCTTCCCAGTGAATTACCGGGAATGGTTCGCCCCAGTAACGTTGCCGGCTAAACAGCCAGTCGCGCATTTTGAAATTTACAGTTGCTTTTCCCAGGTCATTTTTTTCGAGCCACTCGATGGTCGCCCGAATTCCGGCTTCTTTGTTCAGCCCGTTAATATTTAAACCGGTTTCTTCATCGGAAGAGTTAATATATATTCCGTCTTCCGTCCAGCATTTGTCGCCGGCCAGAATTGCGTCGCGGTCTTCAGCATCTTTCGGATCGATAATGCAGGTAATCGGAATGTTAAATTCTTTGGCAAATTCAAAGTCGCGGGTGTCGTGTGCCGGCACAGCCATAATGGCACCGGTTCCGTAACCCATCAGTACATAGTCGGCTATCCAGATTGGAATTTTTTCATTGTTAACCGGATTAATGGCGTAGCGGCCGGTAAAAACGCCCGTTTTTTCCTTTGCCAAATCGGTTCGGTCGAGATCCGATTTCAGGGCAGCAACTTTTACATAACTTTCAACTTCCTCTTTTTTATCCGAAACAGCAATTTCATTCACCAGCCGGTGCTCTGGTGCGAGCACCATGTAGGTGGCTCCAAACAAAGTGTCGGGGCGGGTGGTGTAAACCCGCAGTTTTTCATCCATCCCGTCAATTTTGAAATCCACTTCGGCGCCGGTCGATTTGCCAATCCAGTTCCTTTGCATGTCTTTCACGCCTTCCGGCCAGTCTACTTTTTCAAGCCCCCGGAGCAATCGTTCGGCATAATGGGGAATGCGCAGCAGCCACTGTTTCAGGTTTTTTCGAACAACCGGGTTGCCACATTTCTCATGCGACCCGTCGGTGAGCACCTCTTCGTTGGCGCAAACTGTTTTGCACGAGTT
>CAYUBV010000097.1:0-9263 GCA_964443035.1 uncultured Tangfeifania sp. | reverse complement strand
TTAAACAACTTTCCGCCTTCGCTTCCAACAATCAGGCTCAACCCTGCATCGCTGTCAGAAAGTTTGCCAATGCTGAATTCGGTGTATCCCTGAAGCGGAAATCCATCGTGCAAATCGCCATCAGGATTAAACAAATAAATGCGATTGGAAACCACATCTGTTAAACCAATTTTTTTCAGTTTCGGACCGAACGTATAAATATTTGGCTGCAAGCGAATGGAATTGTCAAAATCTTCATCAAACAACTTTTTCCCGGCTTCATTCATCACAATCAGCTCATTTCCATCAACAAACACAAAATCGGGAACATTGTCGCCATCCAAATCACCGACTGTAAAAAAATGGTCTTCACTAAAATTTCCGGTTTTCTTTTCAACATGCCTGCCATCAAAATAAATGTAATGCACTTTGCCGCTTACATCTGTAGCAACAATTTTGGGTGTTTCGTTCATATCCAACACCAGCGGATTCTTCGAATTTTCGAACCGGGCAGAAGTTTCCACACGCGTTTCACCCCGCCGGTTCTGAATGTATATTTTCGATTTATCTTTGAAAACAATGTAGTCGCGGTTGCCAATTCTGAAATGCTGCACCGGCGTAATAACCGAATGTTCGGTTTGACCGAATACCCATCCGCTGATTTTTTTCCCTGATTTATCATAGACAAGCACCGACTTGTCTTCGTGGGCGATAAAATAACGGTAATCGCGGTTATTATGGTAATCGAAAACATTCACTCCGTTGGTGGCCGGCGAACTGAATTCAACCGGAAAATGAGCCACGTTGTTTCCTTCCCTGTCAATCAGGTACAACTTTTCTTTAGTATTAAATAAATACTGCAACTTTCCGTTTTCATAAAAATCTACCTGGTGAATTTCACCCAGTATTTGCCCGGAGAGCGGTATTGTACGGCGCACTCTGCCTTCGCTGGTAATTTGATGCAGGTTATAATCCTCATCCTGAACAATGATTTCGCGGCTATCTGCATTATTGTGATTTACAATTAATTGCGGTTTCATAATAATATTGCTGCCAATGTTGCTCTGCCAGGTTGTCTGGGCTTGCCGGCGCGCTTCAGGATCATAATTAACAACAAGCGAATTGTAATAATTCTTTTTTTCGTGCTGCACCTGCCAGCTTATTGCTCCGTATTTGCGGATGTTTTCTTCTGCCTTATCCAGTTGCTGAATAATTTCATTTGAGAACAGTTCGTTTTTAAACCCGAAAGCACGGTTCACATCAACAAAAGCATGCACATTGGCGCGGCCTGAATTATTCTTTTTGTAGCGCTGGTAACGGTTGTTTCGTGTGAGTGTAGCTCCAAGCATCATACTTCGCGCATAATCACGGATTCCCTGTTCCGAATTGGAAAAAACCATGTAATCGTCGAAGAAAGTTACAAAACCGGCTTTTGCCAATCCAAAGGGGTTGCCCAGCCAGATACCCGGAAAAGAAGGGAACGGGAATTTATACACCTCGTAACTAACCTCTTCATCCAACGCCATACTGGTTTTCAACTCATCCACATTTAGTTCACGCCTCGATGCATAATTGTTCAGCAACTTCAGAAACTGCTCTTCGGCCAGCGATTTTCCTTCGGTATGAATAATAAAATAGGTCGTTTTTTCCGCCGGGTCAACCGGTACACTGGTAGAGGCCACAATCAATTCATCTTTTACAATTTTCCTGAAAGCATTTTTAATATTTGACCGGAATCCGCGTTCGAAACGTTTCAACCGTTCTTCGCGGGTGTAATAAAAATCGGTATGTGTAAAATATTCATCGAGCCGGTTAAAAAAAGCTTCCTTGTCTGAAAAAGCAAAACTGCAGAAAAATGAAGTGTTCGCAGGCAGAATGTCTTCAGCCGAAAACCGCACTGGTTCCTGATCGGCAAAAACTGTAAGAAAATGGTTCAGTGAATCATCGGCAGCAGAAATTCCGGTTAACGAAACATGATCGTCCTTAAACTGAAAATCCATTTCTGTCCAACTGGCAAAATCTCCAAATGACTGCATTTCCTGCCGGACATTTATCCTCTGAGTTTCGCCAAATTCGTCCACTTTTATTTTTGTGGAACCATTTAAAAACCGGCCTGCAAAATTGGAAAAGTACGCATGGTTCACATACAACGAAACTTCTGCCCTGGCGCTCATGGCACTGTTAACTTCCCTGAAATAATTGTCTCTGAGAATTCCTTCGCCAGGCAGTTGCCGGAGGGCCTGTTCCACCAGCAACGATTTTGTGCCAATCAACACCAATTCATCAGCAAAAGAATAAAACACAGAATTTTCATTGGTTGCATTTACAATTTCAGTAATGGTGTGGTTCCCGTATTCTTTGGTTTGATACGTATACTTTGAAGCCGGAAATACTGTATTTGCCAGGGTTTTAAACGCATTTTTACGGTTGCTGCTTTCAGCCTTTGCAATGATAAGCGGCACCAAATCATTTCTGCCCGAAAATCCGAAGGAGAGTATAAATTGATTGTCGCGCAGATTCCCCGGAAGCTCTTCACTGTTTTCGATAAGTGAATCGAGGTTTTGGGCGAGTTTGAAAAAATCTGTTCCTATTCCGGCATTTTGCAGTTCCTGCAAAAGAGGAGTATTTATTGGAATCGTTTTTAATGAATTAAATTCAATAAAAACCGGGGCAGTTACCGGAACAGCTTTATACAGGGACGTATCTTTCGAAAAACTGATTTCATCCCTTGAAAAAAAGAAAAAACCGGCAGCAACTACAAGTAAGAGAAAGATTACAACAACTAAACTTCGCTTCATCTTATCAGGATTTTTCCAAAAGTACAAAAATGAAACGAGCATGATTATAATTTCATGCGAGTTCTCACGAAGTGATGCCTTACGGCGCATATGATGCCTTATAAATAAACAATTTTAATAGTATGAAAACGTCGCATCTTATGATTTTGTGATGAGAAATGAAACATTTAATGTTGATAACACTCTTTTTTATTCAGTTTTACGCTTAAAGCGTTTTTGCAACTTCCACTTCTTCAAAGGCCTCAACATTATCGCCAACTTTTATGTCGTTAAAGTTTTCGATGTTCAACCCACATTCGTATCCGTTTTTCACCTCTTTTACATCTTCTTTAAAACGTTTAAGCGAACCCAGATTTCCTGTGTAGATTACAATACCATCGCGAATAACGCGTACCCTGGAATTCCGTTTGATTTTCCCGTCGCGGACAATGCAACCGGCCACGGTACCCACTTTTGTAATTTTGAATACTTCCATCACTTCGGCTGTTCCGGTAATTTCCTCCTTGATATCGGGTGAAAGCATTCCTTCCATTGCCGCCCTAATTTCGTTAATGGCGTCGTAAATAATGGAATACAACCTTATATCGATTTGCTCGCGCTCGGCCAGTTTACGGGCGCTGAGCGAAGGGCGTACCTGGAACCCGATTACAATTGCTTCGGATGCAGCAGCCAGCAGGATATCCGTTTCTGAAATCTGACCGACAGCTTTATGTTTTACATTCACCTGAATTTCTTCGGTAGAGAGTTTGATCAGCGAATCGGATAGCGCTTCAACTGAACCATCCACATCACCTTTAATAATCAGGTTCAATTCCTGGAAGTTTCCAATGGCAATTCTTCGGCCAATTTCATCGAGTGTAATGTGTTTCTGTGTACGCAGTCCCTGCTCACGTGCAAGCTGTTGCCGTTTATTGGCAATATTTCTGGCGTCACGTTCATTTTCCATCACATGGAAATTGTCGCCGGCCTGGGGAGCACCATTGAGACCGAGAATTATTGCCGGCTGCGCCGGACCTGCTTTGT
Source organism: uncultured Tangfeifania sp. (assembly GCA_964443035.1). Classification (GTDB taxonomy): domain Bacteria; phylum Bacteroidota; class Bacteroidia; order Bacteroidales; family Prolixibacteraceae; genus Tangfeifania. The sequence goes on along the minus strand of CAYUBV010000097.1, from coordinate 5,463 downwards.
CGATTGTTTGATTACGCTCGTTATACATTGCTTTTATGTGGCCAAAATACTGACCTGCCAAAACAATATCGCCGGCTTTAAGTGTTCCGGACTGTACCAGCACAGTTGCCACATATCCACGTCCTCTGTCGAGCGAAGATTCAATGATGGTTCCTGTACCGCGTTTATTCGGATTAGCTTTTAAATCAAGCATCTCAGCTTCAAGCAACACTTTTTCAAGCAATTCACCAACTCCCTTACCTTCTTTGGCTGAAATGTCGTGCGACTGGTATTTTCCACCCCACTCCTCAACAAGGTAATTCATATTGGCCAGTTCCTCTTTAATCCGCTCGGCACTGGCGCCTGGTTTATCAATTTTGTTGATGGCAAAAACAATTGGAACGCCTGCTGCTGACGCATGGTTGATAGCCTCAACGGTTTGCGGCATCACATTATCGTCGGCTGCCACAATAATAATGGCAATATCGGTAACCTGGGCACCACGGGCACGCATGGCGGTAAATGCCTCGTGACCCGGAGTATCGAGGAAAGTAATGTCTTTTCCTTCGCCCATATCTACGTGATATGCTCCGATGTGCTGAGTGATTCCGCCAGCCTCACCAGCAATTACGTTGGTGCTGCGAATGTAGTCGAGCAACGAAGTTTTTCCGTGGTCGACGTGGCCCATTACTGTAACAATGGGTGAACGCGATTCCAGATTTTCTTCTGATTCCTCTTCCAAGTCGTCTATCGATTCCTGGATATCGGCACTTACAAATTCAACTTTATAACCAAATTCATCAGCTACTACCGAAAGTGTTTCTGCGTCGAGCCGCTGGTTAATCGATACAAACAGCCCCAAACTCATACATGTGGAAATCACTTCGTTCACGTTAGCATCCATCATGTTGGCGAGTTCGCTTACCGAAACAAATTCGGTAACTTTCAATACCTTCTTTTCTTCCTCGGTTTTTTCGAAATCGGCCTGCTTTTTCTCACTCACCGCAGCTCTTTTATCACGGCGGTACTTGGAACCTTTCGATTTTCCTTTTGAAGTTAAACGGGCCAGCGTATTTTTAATTTGCTTCTGAACTTCTACATCGTCCACCTCTTTTTTCAGTGGAGCTTTTTTCTTTTTGCTTCCCTGTTTGGTCAGCTTTTGTTCAACGCGTGGTTTTCCGCTTGCCTGCTGTTTATCTTCAAATTTTATTTTACCGGAATCCTTAATGCGTTTCCGGCGTTTTTTGCGTGCCGCTCCTTCGGAAGTATCTTTTTGCAGTTTTCTGCTTTTTTTCTCGGGCAGGTCAATTTTTCCAACTACTGTGGGACCATTCAACTTTTCCCTTTTCGATTGGTAGGTTTCTTCCTTTTCGCCGCCGCTTTCTTTCTGTGCCTGCGCTCTTTCTTTTTTCGCCTGCTCTTTTTGTTTCAGCCGCTCTTTGCGTTCTTTTTCCTTTTCCTTTTTCGATTTTTTTGTCGGCCTTGTTTTTTGATTCAGTGAATCGAGGTTGATTCTGCCAACTACTTTTATTTCGTCAACCTTTTGCTTTTCTGTTTCGATACTTTCTGTTTTCTCTTCTTTTGGCTTTTCTTCTTCAGCTTTGGGAGGTTCTTCTTTGGCTTTGGGTTCTTCCGGTTTAACTTCTTCTTTTTTGGGTGTTTCTTTCTTTTCGGCAGCAGGTTCTTTTTCTACTTTTTTCTCTGTTTCTTCCTCTTTCTTTTCTTCTTTTTTTGCTTCTTTCTTTGCTTTCTTCTTATGTGCATCGAGATCTACCTTTCCCACCACTTTTGGCTGGCTGGCGGGTTTCTTCTCAACGGGAGGTTCCTCTTCCACTTCCTCTTTTTCCTTCTCAGCTTTTGGCTCCTCTTTCTTTTCAGGAGTTTCCTTTTGAGGTTCTTTTTCTACCTTTTCTTCTTTTGTTTCGGGTATTTTTTCCTCTTCCCCCTCAAAATCTTCCTCTTCTTCTTCTTTATCGATAGAAATAATTTCCTGCTTGGGCCGGTGGCTTTTCAGTATAATTTTTTCCGATTCCTTTTTCAGGTTTAAATCGATTTTGTATTCTTTTTCAAGAAGCTCAACTGCTTCTTCAGAGACTTTAGTGTTGGGGTTTGTATCGTATTCAAAACCCTTCTTCTGCAGAAAATCCACAATGGTATGAATTCCCACATTAAACTCGCGTGCAAGTTTACTAAGCCTTATTGCTTTGCCTGCTGCCATATATTCTTTTTTTCCTTTCTTTCCCTTATGCTAAAGACCCTGCAAGTTTAATTAAAAGCTTTTACAGAATTTTCAATTTTAGCTTATTTTTTTGTTATTGCTCAAATTCCGACTTGAGTACTTTCAGCACCTCGTCGATGGTTTCTTCCTCGAGGTCGGTACGTTTAATCAAGTCGTTACGCGAAATATTGAGTACATTTTTTGCTGTGTCACACCCGATGGCTTTAAATGCATCGATGATCCAGCCTTCAATTTCATCTGAAAATTCATCGAGGTTCACATCCTCGTCATCTTCTTCCATATCGCGGTACACATCAATTTCGTACCCGGTAAGCTGGCTGGCCAGCCTGATGTTCAGGCCGCCTTTACCAATGGCCAGCGAAACCTCTTCGGGTTTCAGGTAAACTTCAGCTCTTTTCTCCTCTTCTTTTATTTTAATATTCAGTATTTTGGCCGGATTCAACGCCCGCTTAATAAAAAGCTGGGTATTTGCTGAATAATTGATGACATCTATATTTTCGTTGCGAAGTTCCCTCACTATTCCGTGTATGCGCGAACCTTTCATTCCCACGCAGGCCCCAACCGGGTCCACTCTTTCGTCGTATGATTCAACCGCAACTTTGGCGCGTTCGCCGGGCACCCGTACAATTTTTTTGATGGTAATCAGCCCGTCGAAAATTTCGGGTATCTCGAGTTCGAAAAGACGCTCGAGGAATACCGGGGATGTACGCGAAAGGATAATCAGCGGGTTGTTGTTTCGCAGCTCTACCTTAGATACTATTGCGCGAACTGTATCGCCCTTTCTGAAATAATCGGAAGGAATTTGTTCCGATTTCGGAAGGATAAGTTCATTCCCTTCATCGTCGAGAATCAGGATTTCCTTTTTCCAAACCTGGTATACCTCACCAGTAATGATGTCGCCTATTTTATCTTTATATATTCCGTAAAGATTATCTTTTTCGAGCTCGAGAATTTTACCTGCCAGGTTCTGGCGCAGGTTCAAAATTGCCCGGCGGCCAAAATCAATTAATTTTACCTCATCGGTTACTTCTTCACCCACTTCGTAATCGCTGTCTATTTTCTGTGCATCGGAAAGCGTTATTTGCAGGTTCGGATCTTCCAAATCGCCATCTTCAACCACTTCGCGGTTTCTCCAAATTTCAAAGTCACCTTTATCAATATTGATAATTACATCAAAATTTTCATCGGTACCATACTGTTTAATCAGCACACTCCGAAAAACATCTTCGAGAACGCTCATCATGGTCACACGATCGATGTTCTTCAATTCTTTGAATTCGGCAAAAGTATCTGTGAGATTTATATTTTCCATTTTTAATTGCTTTTTTTAAATGAAACAACAACTTTTGCGCTTTTTATTTCGCCATATTTAAACTGATGTTCTTTTACTATCAATTGCTTTTTTTTGTGGCCTTCCACTTTTTCACGTTTGGCAGTTTTCAGCAAAAATCCTTCATCATTTGCCTCTAACAGTTCGCCTTCGAGTTTTTCTCCGTCAGGTTTGACCACCTCCACTTCGCGCCCGATGTTTTTCAGGTATTGTTCTTTTACCTTAAAAGGTTCTGACAATCCGGGCGATGAAACCTGGAGCTCAAAATCTTCGGAGTCGCGATCGAGTTTCTGCTCGATGCTGCGGCTAATTGCCACACACTTGTCGATGGTCAGTCCGTCGTAACTGTCAACATAAACCTGAATTAAATTCGACGGGCTAACGTTGACCTCCACCAGGAACATTCCCTCTTCAAGTTCCTGCAACACAAATTCTTCTATTTTCGCTTTATCTGCCATTATTCTTGGTAACAAAATAGGGAACCTACGGTCCCCTATCTCAGGCTTTCCTAAAAATCTCCGCAAAAATAGTAATTTCTTCAATAAATACAAAAATAAAAAGATATGATAATAGCCTTATTTCGAATTAATTAAAGTTTAGTACTTTTGCCCCTTCAATAAAAAACAATGCGTGACGAATTATCAGATAAATAAGAAAAAAATCATTAACGACCCGGTTTTCGGGTTTATTAATATTCAGTCGGAACTGGTATTCGATTTAATTGAACATCCTTATTTACAACGATTAAGAAGAATTAAACAGCTCGGATTTTCCTATCTTGTTTTCCCCGGCGCCAACCATTCACGATTCGAACACGTTTTGGGTGCCAGCCACTTAATGCGTCAGGCCATTTCGGTTTTACGCCTGAAAGGCCACGAAATAACCGACGAAGAAGCCGAGGCTGTAACAATTGCCATTTTGCTGCACGATATTGGACACGCGCCGTTTTCGCACGTGCTTGAAAATACACTGGTCGATATTCAGCATGAAGAAGTTTCACTGCTGCTGATGAACGAACTCAACCGGCAGTTTGACGGGCGGCTGACGCTGGCCATCGGGATTTTCAGAAATCGGTACAAAAAGAATTTCCTGCACCAGTTAGTTGCCGGCCAGCTCGACATGGACCGGCTGGATTACCTGAGCCGCGACAGTTTTTTTACCGGTGTGGCCGAAGGTGTGGTGGGAATCGACCGCATAATAAAAATGCTGAATGTGTGGAACGACCAACTGGCAGTTGATTTAAAAGGAATTTACTCTATCGAAAAATTTTTGATTGCCCGCCGCCTGATGTACTGGCAGGTGTACTTACATAAAACAGTGGTTTCTGCCGAATCGTTGCTGATAAATGTTTTGAGAAGGGCCAAAGTGCTTGCACAGTCCGGCGAAAAACTGTTTACAACACCAACGCTCTCTGTTTTTCTTAAAAATAATTTCACATCGGAAAACTTTTGGGATAACATCAACGTTGAAGGAAGAAGCGTTTTGGAATGGTTTTCAATGCTCGACGACAATGATATTCTTACTGCCGTTAAAGAGTGGCAGTATCATGATGACCTGGTTTTATCGGCACTGGCAAAAAGCCTGATTCAACGCAAACTTTTTAAAGTTATTCTGAATGAAAAACCGTTTCCAAAAAAATGGCAGGAAAAGATGATTCAGCGAATTACAAATGAAATAACCGGAGATGAAAGGCTGTCGGAATATTTTTTAATATCGGGTGAAATTACAAACAATGCGTATAACCGGCATACCGAAAACATTCATATTCTTTACAAGAACGGAATGGTAAAAGACATGGCAAAAGCTTCGGATATTAACATACCGGCATTTACAAAGACAGTGCGTAAATTTTTTGCCTGCTATCCAAAAGAATTGGACATTAATTAGTTTAAAACTATATTTGCAACGCTTAAAA
>CAYUBV010000096.1:0-9370 GCA_964443035.1 uncultured Tangfeifania sp. | reverse complement strand
CTGTGAAATAATCAAATTTAAGAACGTAAAAAATTTATGCTATTAAAGTATTTTTCAGCAAAAAGGTATTCCCAAGCTCTCTATTACCTCTCTCTTTTGCGGAGAGAGGGGGATTCCCGCGTAGCGATCCCTTTGGGGCCGCGTAGCGATCCCTTCGGGAGAACCCTCCGATACCTAAATTAAATTTTTCTTTTTAAGAAAATTATATCCATCAATGCTTTTAAAGAACTTTTCCCGCTTTACAGCTTCACTTCGGGACTCAAACTCTTCGAAATAATGCAATTTCCATGGTCTTCTTCCTTTAGTGTACCTGCTCTTACCTGAATTATGAACTTTTACCCGTTCTCTTAAGCTTTTCGTGGAACCGTAATAATAAGTTCCATCATGCTCACTTTTCAGGATATACGCGAAATAACTCATTCTCTCTCTCTCTTGTGCGGAGAGAGGGGGATTCGAACCCCCGGTACCGTTTTGCGGTACACACGCTTTCCAGGCGTGCCAGATAAGCCACTCCTGCACCTCTCCTTATATTTCCGGGCATGCCAGGAATAAAGCGCTGCAAAATAATAAAAAAATATGAAAACTGATAAGCTAATGGCTTATTTCTCCCCTCATGTCCTTATCGAGACCCATTTTAATTTGATCGATTGAAAGCCCCTGCCCCAGCAGGAACATCAGTTTTGTTATGGCTGCTTCTGTGGTCATATCCTTTCCTGAAACCACCCCTGCTTTTAATAACTCCAAACTGGTTTCGTACTGCCCCATGGAAACACGGCCACCCTCGCACTGGGTAATGTTCAGTATAACAACATCGCGTTGAATGGCATTCTTAATACAATCCCTCACCCATGGCAGGGTTGGAACATTACCGGAACCAAATGTTTCCATCACAACTCCTTTCAGCCCCGGGATATTCAGGATGGATTCAAAAACCTTTCGGCTTATGCCGGGAAACATTTTCAGAATGGCCACATTGTCATCGAATTGTGTATTTACTTTCAGGGGTTTTTCCTTTCCGGGGTAGAGTATATAATCGGTTTTATACTTTATATCCACACCTGCCAAAGCAAGCTCAGGGTAATTGACAGATTTGAATGCGCTGAACTGGTCGGCATCGCGTTTTACGGTGCGGTTGCCCCGAAAAAGTTGAAAATCAAAATAAATACAAACTTCGGGCACCATACTCCGGCCAGCATTTTGGGCAGCCGCAATTTCTACCGAGGTAATCAGGTTTTCTTTTCCATCGGTCCTCAGTGTCCCGATGGGTAATTGTGAGCCGGTAAGGATAATGGGCTTATCGAGGTTTTCAAACATGAAACTCAGTGCCGAAGCAGTATAAGCCATGGTGTCGGTACCATGCAGAACAACAAATCCATCGAACCGGTTGTAATTTTCTTCGATTGTTCGGGCAATTTTCACCCACACACCGGGATTCACATTCGAGGAATCCAGCGGAGGGGAAAATGTAATCGTTTTTATGTGGTAGTTAAACTTATTCAGTTCGGGGACTTCTTCCAATATCTGATCGAATTTAACAGGGCCCAGCGTGCCTGTTTGCGGACGCTGTACCATACCAATGGTTCCACCGGTATAAATAATCAGGATTGAAATTTTATTTTTGTCAGGTTGAACCATAAAACGTTATTAGAAAACTGGTTCAAGGTATCAAATCCGGAACAAATCCCGTGCATTCCCGGTGGTTTTTTCCACAACTTTTTCTACCGGGAGGTTGTAAATCTCGGCTACTTTCTGAGCCACATACACCAGGTAGGCACTTTCATTTCTCCTGCCCCTTTTGGGCACCGGCGACAAATAAGGTGAATCTGTTTCAAGCACCATGTTTTCCAGGCCTATCTGTTTTATGGTGTTGCCCAGGTTGCTGTTCTTAAAAGTAATTACCCCCCCAATGCCAAGCAGAAAGCCTAAATCGATAATTTTTTGTGCTTCTGTCTCATCGCCTGAAAAACAATGAAAAATTCCTCTCAGGTTTCCGTCCTGTTCTTCATTTACAATATCATATACCTCCTGGAATGATTCACGCAAATGGATAACAACGGGAAGCTGATTGCTTTTTGCCAGTTTCAGCTGATGCCTGAATGCATCTTGCTGTTCTTTTAAATGGGAACGATCCCAGTACAAATCAATCCCAATTTCACCAATTCCGTAAAAATTACGTTTTTCAAGCCAGTATTCAACCGCCTGTAGTTCTTCTGTATAATCGGAAGAAACCGAAGTTGGATGCAGTCCCATTAAAGGATAACACAAATGGGGGTAGGCATCGCTTAAATCGAGTAATCGTTTCACGGAGCCTGAATCGATATTCGGAAGAACAATTTTTTTCACATCATTATCGTATGCATGTTGAACTACCTCATCAACATCATGGATAAAATCCTCCGAATAAATATGTGCATGTGTATCAATCAGCATGTCAAAAAATCTAATTTCGACAAATGTAAAAAAGTGTTTTATCCTGAAACCATTTTCTATTTTATCAATAGATTAAATTTTCAGGATAAAACACTTTAAAATCAGTCGAAAGAAAATGCAGGACTAAACCACGCCCTGTGCCAGCATAGCATCGGCTACGTTTACAAAACCTCCCACATTGGCGCCTTTCACATAATCGACTTTGTTTCCGGGGCCGGAAATTTTCCCGTAGTTAACACACGTTTCATGAATATTTTTCATAATGACTTTTAAACGTGCGTCCACTTCCTCGCGTGGCCAGATAAGGCGCATGCTGTTTTGCGACATTTCGAGGCCTGAAACAGCAACCCCTCCGGCATTCACTGCTTTTCCGGGTGCGTAGCCTATATTTTCAGCAAGATAATCAGCTGCTTCGGCGGTACATCCCATATTAGAAGCTTCTGCCAGCAGGTAACAACCATTTTTAACCAGGTCTTTGGCATCGGCCAAATTCACCTCGTTTTCTGTAGCACACGGAATTGCAATATTAACCGGCACTTCCCACGGATGTTTTCCAGGGACGAACTTCGCATTAAATTCATGTGCAAAGGGTTCCACTATGTCGTTGTTGCTCACACGCAGTTCGAGAAGGTAATCCAGTTTTTCCTCTTTAATTCCTTCCGGATCGTGTACATATCCGTCGGGTCCTGAAATAGTAACAACTTTTCCGCCCAATTCGTTGATTTTGGTAATTGCCCCCCAGGCCACGTTGCCAAATCCTGAAACTGCCACTGAAAGTCCTTCGATATCCATTCCCACGCGATGCAACATATGCTGGGCAAAATACACCGCCCCAAAACCGGTGGCCTCGGGACGAATGAGACTGCCACCCCAGGTCAGCCCTTTTCCGGTGAGCACACCGGTAAACTCATTTTTTAAACGCTTGTACTGACCAAACAAATACCCAATTTCGCGCCCTCCAACACCAATATCGCCTGCCGGAACATCCGTATTTGGGCCGATGTGCCGGTATAGTTCGGACATAAAAGACTGACAAAAACGCATGATTTCACCGTCGGACTTTCCCTTCGGACTAAAATCGGATCCGCCTTTTCCTCCACCCATCGGCAGAGTTGTCAGGCTGTTTTTGAAGGTTTGTTCGAAGGCTAAAAATTTTAAAATACTCAGTGTAACGCTGGAGTGAAAACGGATTCCCCCTTTGTAGGGGCCAAGTGCCGAATTGAACTCGATGCGGTAACCGCGGTTCACCTGCACGTCGCCACGATCGTCCACCCATGGCACACGAAACATAATAACCCGTTCGGGCTCAATCATCCGTTCCAGAATATTGGCCCGCTGATACCGTGGATTCTGCTGGTAAAAATCCCATACCGAACCGATTACTTCTTCCACAGCCTGGTGGAATTCACTTTCGCCGGGAGTTCGGTGCTGCACTCCCTCAATGAACTCATTTATACTTAACTTCATCTCTTTAATGATTTAAAATAACAGAATAAAGTTAGGCAAGTTAAACATAAACAAACAGCGTTCACTGAACAATCACACCAAGCATAAATAGCTCACAATCAGAGACAAACTAAAAAATAAAAGATGTTAAAAAACAGTATCTGACAATCGTCAGTATTTGAAATGCCAAAAACAAAGCCCTCCCTGAAAAGGGAAGGCTTTGGAATATTTTATATTTGAGCAGTTTTTTTTACATCATTCCGCCCATTCCGCCCATTCCCGGTCCACCGGCAGGTGGTGCAGGCGGGTTATCTTCTTTTTCTTCCACAATCACTGTTTCAGTAGTAAGAAGCATACCGGCAACAGATGCAGCATTTTCAAGGGCAATGCGGGCCACTTTAGTTGGGTCGATAACCCCTGTTTCGTAAAGGTTTTCGTATTTATCGGTACGAGCATTGTACCCGAAGTCATCTTTTCCTTCCCTTACTTTTTGAACAACTACAGCACCTTCTTTTCCTGAGTTTATCACAATCTGGCGCAACGGTTCTTCAATCGCCCGTTTTATGATTTCAATACCGGTTTGCTCATCTTCATTTTCACCTTTAAGTTTGTCTAACCCTACAATGGCACGCAGGTATGCAACTCCACCGCCGGGAATAATTCCTTCTTCAACGGCAGCACGGGTTGCACTCAGCGCATCGTCCACGCGGTCTTTTTTCTCTTTCATTTCCATTTCGGAAGCGGCTCCCACATAAATTACAGCAACACCGCCGGCCAGTTTAGCCAACCGTTCCTGCAATTTTTCCCGGTCGTAATCCGAAGTGGTGGTTTCAATCTGTTTTTTAATTTGATTGACGCGGGCAGCAATAGCTTCCTGGGCACCTGAACCATTTACAATGGTCGTATTTTCTTTATCAACTGTAATTTTTTCAGCTTCGCCCAGCATTTCGAGGGTAGTTTGCTCAAGCTTCATTCCTTTTTCTTCGGTAATAACAGTTCCACCGGTAAGAACAGCAATGTCTTCGAGCATTTCTTTGCGGCGGTCGCCAAATCCGGGTGCTTTTACAGCACATACTTTCAATGAACCACGCAGGCGGTTAACAACCAGGGTTGCCAATGCTTCCCCATCCACATCTTCAGAAATAATCATCAGCGGACGACCAGCCTGTGCTGTAGCTTCCAGAACAGGAAGCAGGTCTTTCATCGTGCTGATTTTCTTGTCATGGATAAGAATGTACGGATTTTCCAGGTCAGCAGACATTTTTTCCGCATCGGTTACAAAATAAGGAGAAATGTAACCACGGTCGAACTGCATACCTTCCACTACATCAACGTAAGTGTCGGTACCTTTTGATTCTTCAATCGTAATAACGCCTTCTTTGTGAACTTTTTGCATAGCTTCGGCAATCAAAGCACCGATGGTTTCCTCGTTGTTGGCCGAAATTTTAGCTACCGATTCAATTTTTTTGTAGTCATCGCCAATGGTGTGCGACTGTTCAGCCAGGTTGCTTACCACTTTGAGAACGGCTTTATCGATACCGCGTTTCAAATCCATGGGATTGGCACCGGCAGTAACGTTTTTCAAACCAACTGCAATGATCGACTGGGCTAAAATAGTAGCGGTAGTTGTACCGTCACCGGCATCGTCGCCGGTTTTGGATGCCACTTCTTTTACCATCTGTGCTCCCAGGTTTTCAAAAGCATCTGGAAGTTCAATCTCTTTTGCTACTGTTACACCGTCTTTTGAAATTTGGGGTGCGCCAAATTTTTTCTCGATAACGACATTACGTCCTTTGGGTCCTAAAGTCACTTTTACCGCGTCGGCCAGTTGGTCAACGCCTGATTTTAGTCTGTCCCGGGCATCGAGGTTGAATTTAATTTCTTTTGCCATTTTTATTTACGTTTTTTGAATTTTAAATTAAGCAATGTACAATACGTCGGATTGCGACATGAGCAGGTAGTCTTTCTCATCAATGGTCAATTCGGTACCGGAGTACCTGCCATAAACAACTACATCGCCCACTTTCACTTCCATGGGCTCGTCTTTTTTGTCGGCACCGACTAATACTACTGTTCCTTGCTGTGGTTTTTCTTTTGCTGAATCGGGGATGATGATCCCACTCTCTGTTTTTTCTTCGGCTTCCTTGGGTTGAACCAGGATTTTTCCAGCCAGAATTTTACCTTTTAGTTCTGCCATTGTTTTTTTTCGTTTTATTATTAAACATTTATTTCAAAAATCGACACCATTCTATATCATAATTTATGCCAACCAACTTATTGTTTAAAATTGCAGGTAAATATGGACAAAATTGCACGCCCGCTTTAATCTGACAGGACGGCTACACGCACAATGTACTGAAAAACAACAGAAAACTACAAATGACATTCGTTCTGACAGGGTGGCAGTAGTGTTGCCGGAATAAAACCCACCTATTCGAAATGGTAATCGAGTACCTGCCTGAATCCCCGCAGAAAATCGGAAGCTTTCAGTCGTTTTTTTCCTGAAAGCTGAAAGTCGGTAATTTCGAGCCACCCATCGGAACAGGCAACATTCAGGTAAGTTTCATCATCGGAATCGATGGTTCCGGGTGGGGCCACTTCTTCGGAGATAACCGGCTGGGCAAAAAACACCTTGCACGGAACAGTCCTGCCACTTTTTTTATGCACCAGGTTGGCCCAGGCGGCAGGATGTGGCGATAATCCGCGAATCAGGTTGCGGACTGTCTGCACATCTTTTGTCCAGTCAATTTTACAATCTTCCTTAAAAATTTTAGGGGCCTTTTTTATCGTTTCTTCCTGAACCAGTTCTGTTTGCGGAACCGGCTGCACCTTTCCTTCGGCCAGGGCGTCCACCGTTTTAATTACCAGCCCGGCGCCTGTTTCCATCAGTCGATCGTGAATATCGCCCACGGTATCGTTTTCACCGATCTCCGTTTCGCGTTGAAAAAGTATTTTCCCGGTATCGATTTGGTGATCGAGCAAAAAGGTGGTCACCCCTGTTTTTGTTTCGCCGTTAATAATGGCCCAGTTAAGCGGCGCTGCACCCCGGTATTGCGGGAGCAAGGAACCGTGAAGGTTGAAAGTACCGAGGCGGGGCATATTCCATACTGCTTCGGGCAACATCCGGAAAGCCACCACCACCTGCAAATCGGCTTCCAGCGATTTAAGTTCGTTTAAAAAAGCGGGATCTTTCATTTTTTGGGGCTGAAGAATCTTCATTCCTTTTTCAACCGCGTATTTTTTTACAGCCGATTCAGTCAGTTTCTTCCCCCGCCCGGCGGGTTTGTCAGGAGCAGTAACTACCCCCACCACGTTGTAGTTATTTTCAACCAGCGCCTTCAGGCTGGCCACCGCGAAACCGGGTGTACCCATAAAAACAATCCGGACCTCTTTTCCTTTCATACCCATCATTTTTCAACAAAAATAAACATTCATTAAGAATATTGTACTAATTTGTGCACTTAACACAGATAAATATGGGAATTGAACGGGATTACCTGATGCGCCAGTTGAAAATGCTTTTCGAAGTTATCCAACGAATTCTCCATTACAGAAAAAAAGGAGAAAAAGAGCAAGCCATGGAAGAAATCAAAACTTTTTACCATTACCTCAACATTACGGAAAATGTTCATACAATGAGCATTGAAGCGCTTTTAAATTTACTTGTTACAGAACGAAAACTCACAAACAGCCAACTTGAAATGGTGGCACTCGTTTTAAAAGAACAAGGAGAGCTGGCTGATAATGCGGAACAACAACTTGATTTTTTCAGCAAAGCTTATTTCTTTTTGGAAAAGGTTGAAAGGGAAAGTACCAGCTTTTCGATGGACCGGCAAATGAAACTTGCTGAACTGAGGGAATACCTGGATTGAAAAATAAATAATTCAGAGCAGGAAGACATAACTGCCTGAAACCAGTTCAATTTTACAACCGGCCCATTTATCCGTTTCGCAGATTACAGAAAAAACAACGCAATGCCGCCAACAGTAATGGCAGCCCCGAGAATTTCTTTCCAGTTTACTTTTTCTTTGAATAAAATTACAGAAGGTGCAATGATAAGGACCGGCACAATGGCCATAAGGGTCACTGCAATTCCGGTTTCGGTGTGCTGCACGGCTAAAAGAGAAAAAGAAACAGCCAGAAAAGGACCAAAAAATGCGCCCAGTGTAATACGCCGCATGGCCGGAGGATTTTTTATGGCTGCCCAAACCCGCGGCCAGCGTTTCATAAAAAAGAAAAGGATGACAAACCCTGTAATACCAGTCAATATCCTGATTTGAGCCGCTGAAAACGCATCGTAAGCTCCCATGCCTTTTTTGCTGATTACCAGCCCGGAAGCCTGGCCAACAGCTCCGCCTAGTGCCATCAAAATTCCCGGAACGGAGTAGCCCGATTTCAGCTTCCGGACGATGGACCCGTTCAGTTCGGTTTTTTGACGTTTCAGGATAACAATAACAATTCCTGTTATGGTAACCACCATTCCCAGCCAGTTTTTTGGGGTGAGCACCTCACCCAGCAAGAGCCAGCCTGCCAGTGCTGCAAAAGGGGGAGACAATGCCATCATCAGCATGGAAATACGGGCGCCAACCACCACAAAAGCCTGAAAAAGCAACAAATCGCCAATGACAAACCCCACCAGCCCCGATAAAGCCAGCCACTTCCATTGAAAAAAAGTGGCATCGACGGGAAAAAACATTCCCCGGACAAACAAGTTGTAAAAGCCTATGATAAAAAAAGCCATCACCAGCCGGATAAGGTTTACGGACAACGAGCCCACCTTTTTACCTGCCGATTCAAAAGCCATGCTGGTTACAGTCCAGAATACCGCGGTTAGCAGGCCGGCTATTTCTCCAAAATAATTTTGCATTATTAAGGGCGCAAATGTAGCAATTCAAATCCGATTAAAGAGGGCCGTATAAAAAAATGGAGCATCCCGCTCAGTGCGAGATATTCCATTTTTTCAGGCTTCGGGTGGCGTGGTTTCCTGTCCGCGTATTTATTTAATCAGTGGTTCAGAAAACGCTGCGCCCTTAATCAAGTAATTCAGAAACCGTTTCCCGCAATTCTTCATCGCGTTTATTTTTAGCAACGATTTTCCCGTTTTTATCGACAATTAAGCTGGAGGGGATGGAATTTACGGCATACATTTGAGCAGCCGCGTTGTTCCAGTGCGACAGGTCCGAGACATGCGGCCAGTCCAGGTTGTCATCTTCTATCGCTTTCAGCCAGGCCTCTTTTTCCCGGTCGAGCGAAACACCAAATACGCCAAACCCTTTGTCTTTGTAATCATTAAAAACCGCTACAATATTTGGATTTTCGTTCCTGCACGGGCCACACCAGGCTGCCCAGAAATCGAGCAGGGTATAGTCGTTTTGTGCATAAACATCCGAAAATTTAACCGGGTTTCCATCGGGATCGTCCATTGTAAAATCGGGGGCAGTCTGCCCGACCGCAACGGTTTTAAGTTTTTCAATACGCTCTTTTAAAGCTACAA
>CAYUBV010000095.1:0-9600 GCA_964443035.1 uncultured Tangfeifania sp. | reverse complement strand
AAAGGCACAGCTTCATACTATTCGGTTAAAACAAACAAAACAATATTCACAATGAAAAATTACAAAAAAACTTTACTTTTCAGTCTGGCCCTTGTTTTTATGACATTGCTGCCGGGATGCGATGTGGTTGCCGCTATTTTTGAGGCTGGTGTATGGGTGGGCGTTATCATTTCTGCCCTGGTTGTTTTCCTTCTCATTTTGCTTGTGATTAAAATTATTAAAGCACTAAAATAATATACAGGCCAGATTAGCTTTCCTGAACTACAAATGGCATCAGTAATAAAAATCTTACATCCGGATAGGTGGCAAGAGCAGGCAAAGTTAATCTTAACATCTGCAACTGTTTTTGGATTTCTAAGTCACAATCTTGCACCAGACCAGCGGTCAAATTTATCGGGCGTAGGATTTTGGGGAATGGAATCGTTAAATTCTTCAATCCAGGTATCCAGCAACAAACTCATTTCCTGCAATTGCTTTTGATAATCGGGATTTTCAGCAAGATTGTTAAAATGATAAGGATCTTTTACCACATCGTACAACTCTTCAGCCGGCCGTGGAGCGATAAAACAGTCGAGTTGCTTGTCATTCAGTTCGCCGGCTTCAAAAAGTTCAATCATTTTTTGGTAGGTAATACTTCTTACAGCATCGGCCGGAGGCGAAGCATTTAGCTGCGGAAAGGCATTTCTGATATATAAAAACCGTTCGTTTCTGACGGCACGTTCGTGCGCCTGGTGGTCGTGCCAGTTATGTTCGGCAGCAATATAACTGCGTGTTTTTTCTGAAAAATCTTCAAAAACCGGAACAAAGGAAACTCCCTGAAAGGTTTCTGACAATTCTGCTCCTGCCAGTTCGCAAAAAGTGGGTGCAATGTCGATGGAACTCACCAATGCGTCAGTGCGGCCTTTTTCAATTTTATTTGGCCAGCGCACGATAAACGGAGTTTTAATTCCGCTGTCGTACAAACGTGTTTTACAACGTGGAAACGGCCGCCCGTTATCTGACATGTAAATTACAAGCGTATTTTCATCTTCTCCCTGCCGTTTCAATTCTTCCATTACATCTCCGAGATAACTGTCGAGTCTCGAAATTTCATCGTAATACAACGCCAAATCTTTGCGGGTAGAATCGTTGTCAGGCAAATACGGAGGAACAATCACATCATCCGGATTATGCGGTTCGGGAATTGCATCTGGCTGGTAAGCACGGTGCGGATCGAGTGCTGCCAGCCACAAAAAGAACGGCTTGTCGTCAGGCCTGTTTTTGAGTGCCCGCACCCAGTTTTCGCAACCACTGGGACTGCCCCCGTATATGCTGTCGAACTCTGCTCTTTCCGGCCCGATGTGGTATTTACCGGCCACCGCAGTGTAATATCCGGCCTTTTGCAATTCACCGGCAAACAAAACCTGGTCGGCTGGCAGCGGCATGTGCAACTCGGGTGCGCCGGTGCTGTGCGGATACCGGCCTGTTAAAATACTGGCCCGGCTCGGACTGCACGAACTGGTGGTCAGAAAAGCATTGTCGAAAACCAGGCCTTCATCTGCCAGTTTATTGATATTGGGTGTTTTAATCGCATCGTTTCCATATGGACCGCAATCATTCCAGGCTGCGTCGTCGGCAATAAAAACGATAAAATTGGGCTGTTTTACTTTTTCTTCGGATGAATTGTTACAGGAAAAAATAACCAAAGCGAGGAGGAAAAGTGAGATCGATTTTAAAAAATTCATTTTTATACAGGTTTAGATTAATTTTAGTCCGGTTAATTTTTTAGCAACTCTTTGGCTGCATCCAATGTGGTATCGGTAATACTTTCGCCGCCTACCATTTTTGCCAGTTCTTCAATTCGTTCGCCAGCTTCGAGCTGCCTGACAGAAGTATATGTTTTTCCGCCTTTTTCGTATTTGTAAACCACAAAATGTGCATCGCCTTTGGCTGCAATTTGTGGCAGGTGCGTGATGTTGATAATCTGGGTCGATTTGGAAAACTCACGGAGAATAGCTCCCATTTTCAGCGCAATTTCGCCTGAAACTCCCGAATCGATTTCATCGAAAATAACGGTTGGCAGCGCTTTTGATGTGCGCAAAATATTTTTGATGGCCAGCATCAGTCGGGACATTTCGCCGCCCGATGCAATCCTGGAAATTTCGGCAGGTGCAACATCGGAGTTCGCACTAAACAGGAATGCCACAGCATCTTTTCCGTCGGGTGTGAAATCAGGGAGATTTTCATGCTGAACAGTAAACCGCGATTTCGGCATTCCCAGTTGGTTTAAATCATTCACCACCGACTTCTCAATTTTCTTAAACGATGCTTTCCGGATATCGGTCAGTTCTTCAGTTTTTTTGCGCAAATCCTTCTGCGTATTTTCCAGCTTTTCTTTCAACGCTTTTATTTCATCATCGAATCCGGTAACGCGTGCAACTTTTTCTTCAAAAGAGTTTTTCAGGGAAATCAGTTCCTGCACCGTTGTCACATGGTGTTTTTGCTGAAGGCTGTAAACCAGGTTTAACCTGTCGTTTATTTGTTCAATCCGTGCCGGGTTGTACTCAATTTTATCAGCCAGCAACCCGGTTTCATCCAAAATGTCTTTGAGTTCAATCTGGCAGCTTTCGAGCCTGGCCGTAAGTTCGGGAACACCGGTCATAAAATCGCTGATATTTAACAATAACCTGTGACTCTCCTTTAAATTCTGAATCGCAGAAAAATGCTCGCTGTCGAGCAATCGCTGAACTTCCACAAAAGCACTTTTAATTTCCTCGGCATGGGTAAGTTGTTCGAGTTCAGCTTCTAATTCCTGCTGCTCGTCTTTTTGCAGATTTGCTTCTTCAAGCTGATTAAACTGAAACTGGAAATAATCGAGATCAGCCGCTGCCTGATCCGACTTTTCAGTAACTCCTTTTAATTCTTTCTGGAGAGAAATATAAGCCGAATAAATTTGTTTGTAGTCCCCAAATATTTTTCCGGAGCCGGCAACCGTGTCAACCAGGTCGAGCTGAAATTTTTGATTGCCCAATTCCAGGTTTTGATGCTGCGAGTGAATATCGATTAATTTCAAACCCAGCTCGCGAATAACTTTGAGGTTGACCGGGGTATCATTTATAAAAGCCCTCGATTTTCCGGAGGGCGTAATTTCGCGGCGCAGGATTGTTACCTGATCATAATCCAGATCGTTCTCTTCAAAAAACGAATCGAGGTGATAATGCCCGATGTGAAAAATCCCTTCAACAATACATTTTTCTTCTTTCTGTTTCAAAACCGAAAGATCGGCACGGTTTCCCAGAATTAATCCGAGGGCACCAAGAATGATCGATTTTCCGGCGCCGGTTTCCCCGGTAACAGAATTCAGTCCTTTCTGAAACTCAACATTCAGGCTGGTAATCAGGGCATAATTGGTTATGGTCAGTCTGGTCAGCATTTCAGGCTGTTTTACAATCCTTCGTTTTCAGAAATTTTCTCCCATTTGCTTCCTTCCGAGGGTGCCACTTCGTTTAATATGGCAATTACGCGCTGCCGTTCGTCCGGAAATGATTTGGAAAACACATTAACCAGTTCGTCGGCTTTGGAATCGAAAAACATTTGCAGGATATAAACCGACGGACGGCGGCGAAAAACAGTTTGAATATCGCGCAACGATTCGGCAATATTCGCCCTGCCCTCTTCCGGTTTTTCGGCCATAATATCGAGTCCCTGCCGGTGGTATGTGTACATGCACGAGCGAAATGCAGAATAGGATTTGTTCATCACATTTTCGACCAGCCAGTAGCGGTTTCGCTCGCTTTCAAATGCTTTCCAGCCTTTTTCGCGGGCATTCTGCGAGTTGTTAACAATCGACTGTGCTTTCTCAAAATAAGGTGTCCCGCCTTCGGGAGAAAACGTATCGTAATCAAACCCTAAAATTACGTAGGCATAAAATGCCAGGATGTTGGTAAGGTTATCGCTGTTGGATGTTTCATTGAACTCCAGTGGCTGAAATTCCTGGTAGCGGCAACGGAAATCGTTGTCTTTAATATTCAGCACTGTAGTTTCGTAGCTGCTTCCAAAAACCGGGCGTGTGAGCTGCACCTGTACCGATCCGCGAAATTCATCGGCCGAAATCTGTTCATCGAGCCGGATGAGAATATTGCAGCGGATGCGTTCGTCGTAAGTATAGGCATGCTCCGTCCATTTCCGGTTATTCATAAATTCATAAATATCCGACTGCATGGTGCGGAAAAGCTGCCTGTTTGCCCCCTGAATCCGGTTGGCCGAAACGGTTATATTGCAACGCAATTCCTGCCCGTAAACCAATGCTGATGAAAACAATGCGATAAATAATATGAGTACCTTCTTCATAAAATCTTCCCTTTAATCAGGTAAAAATATAAAAAATGAAATGAAATACAGCCGAATTAAGCAAGAAGTGAAATCATCTTTTCCACAATATCGGCCGCAACTTCCTTCTTACTCTTTAACTCAAAAGCCTGCTGATTATTGTCTTTGTCAATGATGGTTATTTTGTTGGTATCCACGCCAAAACATGCTCCCTGGTCTTTTAGTGAATTCAGTACAATAAAATCAAGATTTTTCTTTTTGAGTTTGATTTGGGCATTGTTTTTTTCATCGGTGGTTTCCAGTGCAAACCCCACAAGCAACTGCCCGTTTTTTTTCATTTTGCCCAGCGTGGCAGCAATATCGTTCGTTGGTTTCAGTTCGAGTTGCCAGTTCTCTTTGCCGCGTTTGTTTTTTTCAGGCAACGGGTTGGCAGGTGTAAAATCGGCAACTGCCGCCGTCATAACTGCCCCGTCGCAAAAGGGAAACTTTTCAACACAGGCAGTATACATTTCCTGAGCCGACTCTGTTGAAATTATTTCGATACCCGGTTTTGTTGTGGAAACAGCAACCGGACCTGAAACCAGAATTACCCCGGCTCCATCGTCAGCCAGTTTTTCTGCAACGGCATACCCCATTTTTCCGGAAGAATAATTCCCGATATAACGCACAGGATCAATCTTTTCGTAGGTTGGCCCTGCCGATACCAAAAACGTTTTATTCAGCAGTTTTTTTTTAGGGCTGAAGAATTCAACCAGCGTTTCAAGAATATTTTCGGGTTCTTCCATGCGTCCTTTTCCTTCGAGGCCGCTGGCAAGTTCACCTTCGCCGGGGTCGATTATATGACATCCGAACTCCTTCAAAACAGAAAGATTTTTTTGTGTGGAAGGGTGTTTGAACATATCCAGGTCCATGGCCGGAGCTACAAAAACCGGGCACTTTGCCGAAAGATAAGTTGTTACCAGCATGTTATCGGCAATTCCACCGGCCATTTTTCCCATGGTAGCTGCGGTTGCCGGGGCAATGATCATGGCATCGGCCCAAATTCCGAGATCGACGTGGCTGTGCCACGTTCCGTCGTCAGAACCAAAAAACTCGCTGATAACCGGCTTGCCCGATAAAGCAGACAGCGTAACCGGGGTAATGAATTCTTTTCCGGCAGGTGTAATAACCACCTGCACTTCGGCGCCTTCTTTCACAAGCAGACGTAAAAGGAAAGCTGCCTTATAGGCAGCTATACTCCCGGTTATTCCCAGTATTATTTTTTTCCCTCCGAGCCTCATGGGCAAAGGATTTTATACTTTTTGCTTGCTTTCGCGCGCCGGATTTCTGTGGTAAATCTGGCCTCCTTTTAACTCCTCGAATGCAATTAAAGTTGGTTTCGGAAGCCTTTCATAAAACTTCGAAATTTCGATCTGTTCCCTGTTTTCAAATATTTCTTCGAGGTTATCGGTGTACGAGGCAAATTCCTGCAACTTCTGATTCAGTTCTTCTTTTAACTCCGATGAAATCTGGTTCGCCCTTTTTCCAAGAATCATCACTGTTTCGTAAATGTTCCCGGTTTCTTCGGTCAAAACATCCAAATCACGCGGAATGGTTGACTGGGCTGCTTTTGTTTTTTTATAATCCATTTTCTAATAAATATTCGTTTCTTCTCTGTTATAATTCAATAATTCTGCAACGTCTTCGTAAAAATTATCGACCTCCTTTTTATAAACACTTTCGGGATATTCATCCACAAAAGCAAAATATTCATCGAGTGCAGCCGATAGCCGGTCTTCTTTTTTATCTTCCACACTGTTCATTGCCAGCAAATATTTCGATTTCAGCAACATGTACTTTAATTGTTCCCTGTACTGGCTGTCGGAGTATTCATTCAGGCTGTTTTCGATGGCAATTACTGCTGCTTTGTAGTTTTCAAAATCGTAATACAACCTGGCATTCAGGTACGATTTGTAAACCAGCTTATCCTGCAACTCGTCCATTAACCGGTTGGCTTCGTCCACCCTTTCGCTGTAAGGATAAAGGTTGATGTAAAGCCGAAGCGATTCGATGGCCTCGTGGGTAACCGACTGATCGAGGCGGGGCTTCGGAGAAAGCAGATAGGATGTGTAACCTACCATGTATTGCGCCTCCTCGGCATAATCGCTGCCCGGAAATTCTTTCAGCAACGTGCTGAAATAGTGTTTCGCCATGAGGTAATCTTTTTGCCCCATCATACTTTTTGCATAATAGTAATAGATTTCATCTGCTTGACTTGTACCGCGGTAAATATTTACCAGCTCCTGAAACAGTGTACCGGCTTTGGCATATTCCCCCTCTTCGTAGTATTCAACTGCTTTTTTGTACTTGAATTCGTAATCGGTACTTTTCAGGATTTTATTGTAATCGCCGCAGGCCGAAACAACAAGCAACAAAATTAATCCCAGACTAATATTTCTCATTTTCATAAACATGGCGCAAAAATAACCTTTTTTTTTAGATAGATAAAACTTCAAATCAATGAAAATTAAAGTTTTCAAACTTACTTAATTTCCCTCAACATATTCACTAAAAGCAAAATACGATTGATTGCATTAAAATACAGCGATGAAAGTAGATATCTTTAAACGATTTGGCACCACTACTTAGTATTATTTAACACATTTGCCGAAGTTTTAAAAAAGTTTACATTTGCAATTTAAAATCTAAAATATTTAAACCGTGGATATATTTCAAAAGTTCAGAGAGAACCAGGGAGATCTCGGTAAGCACATGACCAAAGCACATGGTTATTTTACGTTTCCCAAGCTCGAAGGCGAAATCGGCGCCCGTATGAAGTTCAGGGGAAAAGAAGTACTTACCTGGAGTTTAAACAATTATTTGGGACTGGCAAATCATCCCGAGGTTCGAAAAGCAGATGCCGAAGCTGCTGAAAAATACGGAATGGCCTACCCTATGGGCGCCCGTATGATGTCGGGACAAACATCGAAACACGAACAACTGGAAAGAGAACTGGCCTCGTTTGTCGGCAAAGAAGACGCATTTCTGCTGAATTACGGATACCAGGGAATGGTTTCGATTATCGATGCGGTTTGCGGACGGAACGATGTAATTGTTTACGATTCGGAATCGCACGCATGTATCCTCGACGGAGTAAGACTTCACATGGGCAAACGCTTTGTTTACATGCACAACAATATCGACAACCTGCACAAACAGCTCGAAAGGGCCACCAAACTTGCAACCAAACAAGGCGGAGGAATCCTGGTAATTACCGAAGGTGTGTTTGGAATGGCAGGCGACCTGGGAAAACTGGATGAAATTGTTGCCCTGAAAGATGAATTTAATTTCAGGCTTTTGGTTGACGATGCCCACGGTTTTGGCGTAATGGGAAAAACCGGCGCCGGCGCTCCCGAGCATTTCGGGGTTGGCAACAAAGTAGACCTGCTGTTTGGTACATTTGCCAAGTCGATGGCCGGAATTGGCGCCTTTGTGGCCGGCGATACCGATGTGTGCTACTTTCTGCGCTACAATATGCGCTCGCAAACATTTGCAAAATCACTGCCGATGACCATGGTGCTGGGTGCGCTCAAAAGACTCGAGATGCTGCGTACTACGCCCGAACTCAGGGAAAAATTATGGACCGTTGCCAATGCCCTGCAAAAAGGGTTAAAAGAAGCGGGATTCGATTTGGGAAAAACCAACTCGCCGGTAACTCCTGTATACATGAAAGGCGGACTGGAAGAAGCCTCCAACCTGGTGGTTGATTTACGCGAAAATTACGGAATTTTCTGCTCACTTGTCGCTTATCCGGTCATCCCGAAAGGAGAACTTATGCTGCGCCTTATTCCTACCGCCATGCATTCGGTTGACGATGCTGATTATACTGTAAAGGCATTTAAAGAAGTACGGAAAAAACTGGAAGAAGGTAAGTATTCAAAAGACGAATTTGCCCGGGTTAAAGTTGATATGTAATTAAAATGGTAAAACAGATTTTATCTGAAAATATAAAAGGGAGCCCCGCAGCTCCCTTTTTTTATGTCTTATCTTTTTATGAATGTTTTTCTGAAAGGTACCTTTCGGCATCCATGGCTGCCTTACAGCCTGAACCGGCGGCTGTAACGGCCTGGCGGTAGTATGAATCCATAACATCGCCACAGGCAAAAACTCCCGGTACATTTGTTTTGGAAGAACCCGGAATGGTGTTTATATAACCAATGTTATCGGTTTCAAGGAATTTTTTGAAAATGTCGGAATTTGGTTTATGGCCGATTGCCAGGAAAAAACCATCGATTTTAATTTTTACTTCCTCTTCATTTTCCTCGCCCATATTTTTAATGAGCGTGGCGCCTTCCACCACACCGTTGTCACCCAAAAGTCCTTTGGTCTGGTGCTTCCAGAGAATCTCGATATTTTTTGTTTTCATCGCCCGCTCAGCCATCACTTTGGATGCACGGAAAACATCGCGGCGCACAATCATGTACACTTTTTTGACCAGTCCGGAAAGATAGAGTGCTTCTTCGCAGGCCGTGTCGCCACCGCCAACTACGGCCACATCTTTTCCCCGATAGAAAAACCCGTCGCAGGTGGCACAGGCTGAAACTCCGCCGCCGGCATATTTTTTCTCGTCTTCCAAACCAAGGTATTTGGCAGTGGCCCCGGTTGCAATAATCAGCGCTTCGGTTTCAATCAGTTTTTTATCGTCAATCCATACTTTGTGCACATCGCCGGTCAATTCGGCTTTGGTGGCCATTCCCCACCTGACATCGGTGCCAAAACGTTCGGCCTGCTTTTTAAAATCTTCCATCATCACAGGGCCGGTAACTCCTTCGGGATATCCCGGATAATTTTCTACCTCGGTGGTTGTGGTTAGCTGCCCTCCGGGCTGTAACCCTTCATACATAACCGGTTCAAGGTTTGCACGGGCTGCATAAATGGCTGCAGTATAACCGGCCGGACCTGAACCGACAATCAAACATTTTACACGTTCAGCCCCGGTTGAAGGCAGCGTGGCGTTTTCTTCATTCTCCTTAACATCAAGTGGTTTAAACATAGCTGTATTTTTTTATGCTGCAAAAATAGTAAACATCCTGTATGGTATGCAAATAAATCAATCAATAAAAATGAACCTATGATAGAACAAAACTATCATACTTAATTAAAAATTATTTGTTGAAATGCAAAAAAGTTTTGCGAAACAAAAATCAAAAGTTACTTTTGCAGGCACAAATTTTTATTCGGGGTGTGGCGCAGCCTGGTAGCGCACTCGTCTGGGGGGCGAGGGGTCGGAAGTTCAAATCTTCTCACCCCGAC
>CAYUBV010000094.1:0-9653 GCA_964443035.1 uncultured Tangfeifania sp. | reverse complement strand
TTTTAAAAGAAATCATTATAATCCGACGGCTCCCGTTCTTCCTGAATGTTTTCATCACAATCGAGGTTGATGTTGAAATTTTCCGGTTCCTCAAACTCCATGTCCTCGGTGAATCCAAGCGTTTCGTCGGCCAGAACTTTTTTGAAAAAGTATCCCCAAACAGGCAGCGCCATGTTGGCTCCCTGTCCGGAAGAGATGGTGCGGAAGTGAACGCTTCGCAAATCGGCACCTGTCCAAACGCCAGCCGAAAGTCTTGGCGTTACACCGATGAACCAGCCATCGGAGTGGTTTTGTGTGGTACCTGTTTTGCCGGCAATGGGCATTTCAAATTGTCCGTAGCCTTCGCGGTTTCTTAGCCTGATACCGGTTCCCTGATCAATCACTCCCTGCAACAGGTTAATCATCAGGTAGGCTGTTTGTTCATCAATGGCCTCCCTGCGTTCGGGCTGAAACGTGGCAATTACGTTTCCATGCTGGTCTTCGATGCGCGTAACAAAATAAGGTTCTACAAAAACACCCTGGTTGGCATACGTATTAAATGCTCCCACCATTTCATACAATGTGATATCCGAAGTTCCGAGGAATAAAGAAGGCACGGGATCGATGGGACTGTAAACGCCCATCCGTTTCATGATGTCAGTAACTGCATGCGGATTGAACTGTTTCATCACCCAGGCCGAAATTTTGTTGCGCGATTGTGCCAGGCCCCACTTCAATGTCACCAGTTTTCCTTCGTTTTCTTCGTCTTGCTCAGCATCTTTGGGTTCCCAGATTGTGCCATCGGGCATTTGAAACTGCTGGCTCACATACGGAACTTTTGTACACGGAGTAAGGCCGTTTTGCATGGCAAGTGTGTAAAGAAACGGTTTTACCGTGGAACCTACCTGGCGTTTTCCACCTTTCACCATGTCGTACATAAAATGCTTGTAATTGGGTCCGCCAACGTAGGCTTTTACCTGGCCGCTGTGATTTTCCATTGCCATAAAAGAAGAACGGAAATAGCGCAGGTACCACTTGATGGAATCCAACGGCGTCATCACGGTGTCGATTTCACCTTTCCAACTGAAAATGGTCATATCAACCGGTTCATTGAACGTCTCTTTTATTTCTTCGAAATTTTTCCCTTGTTCACGTAAAACCCTGAATCGTTCACTCCGCCTGATTTTCTGATCCAACAGATTTTGAACCTGTTCGTTGGTCATGTTGTTCGCAAATGGCGGATTATCGAGGTATTGTGTGGAACCGTCAAACTCCGGTTGCAAGTCGTTTTTGAGGTGATGTTCCACCGATTCCACTGCATACTTTTGCATCCTCGAATCAATTGTGGCATAAATTTTCAGTCCGTCGTTGTAAAGGTCATAATTTTCACCGTCGGGTTTTATATTTTTATTGCACCAGCCATATAACGGATTGGTTTCCCATTCTATTGAATCTTCTTTAAATTTTTGGGTTTGCCACGAAGCATAGTCGCTGCGCTCGGGCTTGTCGGCAGTTAGTGTCAGTCTCAGGTATTCACGAAAATAAGGAGCCGGGCCAACCCGGTAATCCACTTTATTGTATTCTAAATCAAGCGGAAGTTGTTTTACTGAATCCCTGACTTCTTTTGTAATGTACCCGTATTTTTCCATTTGGTTCAGCACCACGTTGCGGCGTTGTTTCACCAGTTCGGGGCGGCGAATTGGATTGTAGAGCGACGAATTTTTAGCCATGCCTATCAACATGGCCGATTGGTGCAACTCCAGTGAATCAGTTGGAATACTGAAATAAACGTTGACTGCTGATTTAATTCCCACGGCCAGGTTCAGAAAATCATACTTGTTCAGGTACATCAGTATAATTTCCTCCTTGGTATAACTGCGTTCCAGTTTTATTGCAATTACCCACTCTTTAAATTTTCTGAAAACCAGTTCCCACATGCTCTCCAAACTGGAGCGGGGGAAAAGCATTTTTGCCAACTGCTGGCTGATTGTACTTCCTCCTCCTGAACTGGTATCGCCCGTGACTACTCCTTTCGCCACACGAAAAAGTCCGCGTAAATCGATTCCTGAGTGGCTGTAAAACCGCACATCTTCTGTGGCAATAAGTGCATCAATCAAATGCGGGGGAAGGTTTTTGTAGTCGACATAAGTACGGTTTTCGCGAAGAAAATATTTGTCGAGAATTTTGCCGTCGGACGAATATATCTCGGAAGCAAGAACATTTGGCGGGTTTTCGAGTTCTTCAAAAGAGGGCATAAATCCCACCCAGCCTTTTGAAATAGAAACAAAAAGCAGAACGACGGTCAATATGCCAATTAAAATAACTGACCAAAACCCTATGATGTATTTTTTATAATTTCTGTTATTATTTTCGGTCATTTATATCAGATTAAAATATTACGGCAAATATATAGCTTTCTGGGTTGGCTGCAATCTTTTTAACGTTCAGTAACATTGAAATATTTTAAAAATAAAAAAATAAATTCGTCATTATCAAAACAGTAGTAATAAATAAATAAAATAAATTTTGAACTTAGCAATTCATTTTCTTTAATTTGCAGAAATTTTTTTAAAAAGGAACACAATCTTATGCAAGAAAACCTCGTAATAGTTGAGTCGCCGGCAAAAGCAAAAACCATTGAGAATTTTCTGGGGAATGGTTACCATGTTACCTCGTGTATGGGGCATATTCGCGATCTTCAGAAAAAAGATTTTGGAATAGATTTGGAAAACGATTATCAACCCAAATATGTTGTTAGCCCGGACAAGAAGAAGATTGTAACGGAGTTGAAAAAACTGGCAAAAGGTGCTGATACAGTCTGGCTCGCATCCGATGAAGACCGTGAAGGAGAAGCCATAGCATGGCATTTAAAAGAAGTGCTGAAACTCGATCCGTCGAAAACCAAACGCATTGTTTTTCATGAAATTACCAAAGATGCCATCCAGCGGGCAATTAAAAATCCGCGTTCCATCGACGAAAACCTTGTGAATGCCCAGCAGGCGCGCCGCGTACTCGACCGCATTGTAGGTTTTGAAATATCGCCGGTTTTGTGGAAAAAAGTGAAGCCATCGCTTTCAGCGGGCCGGGTGCAATCAGTTGCCGTGCGTTTAATCGTTGAGCGCGAACGGGAAATCATCAACTTTAAAAGTGAAACAAACTACCGGGTTACCGCCAGTTTTATTGTTACCGATGAGAAAGGAAACACCTCGGATTTGAATGCAGATCTTTCAAAAAGGTTTTCAACAAAAAAAGAAGCGCTCGACTTTCTGAAAAAATGCCAGGGTGCCGAATTTACGGTTAGCGATGTAACCAAAAAACCCACGAAGCGTTCACCGGCTATGCCATTTACAACTTCAACGCTGCAACAGGAAGCCAGCCGAAAACTGGGTTTTTCGGTTTCGCAAACCATGGCGGTTGCGCAGCGCCTTTACGAAAATGGTAGGATAACTTATATGCGTACCGACTCGGTAAATCTTTCAGGGTTGGCAATCAATACGGCAAAGCAAAAAATTATTGATTTGCATGGTGAAGAATATGTGAAAATCAGAAAATACCATACAAAATCGAAAGGAGCACAGGAAGCGCACGAAGCCATTCGGCCAACTTACATGAACAATGAAACGGTGGAGGGTTCGAACCAGGAGAAACGTTTGTACGAACTCATCTGGAAGCGAACAATTGCCTCGCAAATGGCCGACGCGAAACTCGAAAAAACTACGGTAAATATCACTGTTTCCACAGCACCCGAAAAATTTGTGGCAACCGGCGAGGTACTGATTTTTGATGGTTTTCTGAAGGTTTACATGGAATCGACCGACGATGAAAACGGAAACAACAGCACTGCCCAGGACATTATTCCGCCTTTAAAAGCGAACGATGAACTGCGCATGTCCGAAATTGTGGCAACTCAGCGTTTCTCACAACGTCCGCCGCGGTATACTGAAGCTTCGCTTGTGAAAAAGCTGGAAGAACTTGGAATCGGCCGGCCTTCAACTTATGCTCCAACTATTACTACTATCCAAAACAGGAATTATGTAGTAAAAGAGGACAGACCGGGCACTGAACGAGGATTTGACGTGCTTACCCTGAAAAAAGATACGGTTTCGGAAAAGAAAAAAACTGAAATAACCGGAACCGAAAAATCGAAACTTTTTCCCACCGATGTAGGCATGGTAGTGACTGATTTTCTGAAGGAAAATTTCAAGCAAATCATGGACTACAATTTTACCGCCCGTGTTGAAAAAGATTTTGATGAAATTGCCGAGGGTGAAAAGGTTTGGAATGAGATGATCGATGAATTTTATAAACCTTTCCATAGCAAGGTGGAGGATGTGCTCGAGAACTCGGAGCGTTCGAAAGGCGAACGTGTTCTGGGCACCGATCCGAAAACAGGCAAACAGGTTGCAGTGAAAATCGGACGTTACGGACCTGTGGCGCAACTGGGTGAGGCTTCTTCTGAATCGAGCGATGAAAAGCCACAATTTTCAAGCTTGCGCAGTGGGCAGCACATCGAAACAATTACCCTTGAAGAGGCGCTCGAATTGTTTAAACTGCCGCGTGAACTGGGTGAATACGAAGGAAAAAAAGTGACTGTGAATATAGGCCGTTTCGGGCCGTATGTGCGGCACGACAATAAATTTGTGTCGCTCGGAAAAGAATATGACCCGTTTACAGTTGAACTGGATAAAGCAATTGAATTAATTGAAGCAAAACGGGAAAAAGACCGGAAGGCAGTTATTAAAACTTTTGATGAGGAACCAGATTTAAAAGTACTTAACGGTCGTTGGGGACCTTATATTTCTTACAAAAAGAAGAATTATAAAATTCCGAAGAAAATGAAAGCCGAAGAGCTTACATTGGAAGACTGTAAAAAGATAATTGACAAGGCCCCCCCCTCTAAATCGGGAAGAACAAGGAAAAAGAAATAATCTGAAAAGGCAGGTGATTTAATCATTTGCCTTTATTTTTATTCGAAATTTAATTGCATGGAAGTTTTTGATTATTTTGATTCGGTTGATTTTTCGCAGTTCACGGAGCTGGAAAATTCTGTTGGAAAATTTTCCCTCGGGAATAATGTCGGGTCATTCACAACGAAGCTTTCGGTTTCGAATATTTCCAAAGCAAATGTGGTGATTTTTGGGGTGCCGCACGATAACGGCAAAGTTGAAACCGGCGCGGCCCGGGCTCCCGGTTTAATTCGTAAAGAACTTTACCGGCTGGCTGCATTAAATTCAAAACTGAATATTGCTGATTTGGGAAATTTAAAACCCGCCTCCGGCCTGAAAGGAACTTTCCTTGCCCTGCGCGATGTAATTGAATATTTGTATGAACTCGGAGTTGTAACCGTTGTAATTGGCGGCAGCCAGGATTTAACAACCGGCATTTGTGAAGCATTTAAAAACAATCGTTTTTTTTCACTCACTGCGGTCGACGCCATCCTCGATATAAAAAAGGGCGTTGAAACGTTTCATTCGGGCAACTATTTAACCCGGATTTTCAAACAGCTTCCCAATCTTTTCCTTTTTAGCCTGTTAGGGTATCAAAATCATTTGGTTGGAGAAAAACTTATTAACAAAATACCCGGTGTTGCAGAACATTTGCGGCTTGGTGTGTTGAGAACTAATTTTTTGCTTGCTGAACCTGTGATGAGAAACTCAGATGTGCTTTCGTTCGACATGGGAGCCCTGAAATTTTCGGAGGCTCCGGGCACGCCTCAACAAAATCCCAATGGCTTACGGGGAGAAGAAGCCTGCCAGTTAGCCCGGTATGCAGGAACGAACGATCGTTTAAAGGTTTTTGGCCTGTTTGAAACCACTCCCGAAAACGATAAACACGGTACAACGGTTAAACTCGCTGCCGAAATTATCTGGTATTTTCTTGAAGGATGTGCAATGAGAAAAGGGGAAGCGGGCTTTAGCAAAGAGAATAAAATCGTTTATAAGGTCGAAATTGATGAAATGGATCAGCCCCTTGTGTTTTTTCATGAACAGGAAACAAACCGGTGGTGGTTCGAAATAAATTCATTGAATGGTGAAACAGCCCATTTTGCGTGTTCTGAAGACGATTACAAAGCGGCTTCATCCAATGAAATTCCGGGTAAATGGCTGGATTATATTCAAAAAATGGATGGGTTATCAAAATAATCAAAAAATGATTCCGTTCTTTGCATACCACGCTATAAGATGTTTGTTACAAACAACAATTTTTTATTTCTTTAGCCTGGATTGATTAAAATATTTAAGCCGCATCCATTGAGGAGTATGAAAAAATTATTTTCTTTTCTATATTTGCTGATAATAATTAATTTAGCGGCAATGAGCCAGCAAGATCCGCAATTTACAAACAATATGCATTACAAATTGGGAATGAATCCCGGCTATGCGGGAGCAGAAGATGCTATAAACGGTATTATTTTAAACCGTTTTCAGTGGGAAGGTTTTCCGGGAGCACCCAAAACACTTGTTTTTAGTGTTGATGCAGCAGTCGATGCCTTTGGAACACCGGGTGGCATGGGGCTAAATATTATTAGCGACGGATGGGGGTTTTACGAGAATACAACCATCAACGCCAATTATGCCTACAAAGCAGAGTTGGGCATCGGTACGCTGGGCATTGGAGTTTCACTCGGGGTTTTCAGCATGAGCATTAATGGTGAATGGGAAGTTCCGGATGACGATGGTTTTGGCCTTTATACCCAGCCGGAATCGGATCCGCTTATTCCACAGGGCGAAGTCAGCCAGATGGCATTTGATTTTGGAAGTGGATTGTATCTCACTTCAAACCGTTATTTTCTCGGCGCATCAGTAACTCATATAAACCAGGCAGAATTGGAATATGCCGATCAGGCAACTACTTATCTGTCCAGGCACTATTATTTAATGGGGGGGTACAATATTAAACTGGGCGACCCGTTATTTGAGTTACGACCTTCGTTTTTGTTTAAAACCGATCTGGCCGGATGGCAGGTGGATGTAAACTCAAACGTAGTTTACGACGAGCGTTTTTGGGGCGGTCTCTCCTACCGTGTCAACGACGCAGTGGCGCTTTTAATGGGAATGGAAATGGAAAACGGTTTAAAAGTTGGATATTCATTTGATCTGGTAACATCAGCTATCGGATATTATGGTTTTGCTTCACACGAAATTTTTATCAGCTATTCAATTGATTTGGAGCGGGACCGGAATAAAAAATATAAAAGTGTTAGATTTTTATAATGCAAGCCATATACATTGAGCTATGAAAAAACTTTTTTTAATTGTTATTGTACTCATTACTTTTTTCAGCTTTACCGGATGTAATAATTCCGGTAACGGCGAATTGATTGGAGTGCAAGGCAGACCTAAGTGGAAAGAAACACAACCCTACGGAATGGTATATGTCCGGAGGGGAAGTTTTAATATTGGTCCGAGCGACCAGGACCCGGCTTCGTCGAGATTGCCCGCCAAAACAGTTTCTCAGGAAGCTTTTTGGATGGACGATACCGAAATTACAAATAACGAATACCGCCAGTTTGTTCAGTGGGTAAGAGATTCAATTGCCCGCACCATGTTAGGCGATCAGTTTCCTGAATTCCTGATTACAGAAGACAGGAATGGCAACTTAATCGAACCCCCCCGCCTAAACTGGCGCGAAAAAATTGAATGGGACGATCCTGACTTTCAGATGGCCATGCAGGATTTGTACATTCCTGAAAACGAACGCTTTTTTGGTAAAAGGGAAGTAGATACAAGAAAACTGGTTTATGAATACTGGTGGATTGATTACCAGCAGGCTGCCAAACGTTCAAACAGTTACGATTATGAAACCCAGCAATACGAAGGGAATGTATACAATGCCGAAGGCGAACTTCAGCCCATCGAGAACCGTTCCTCTTTTATAATGAACGACCGGGTTCATGTATATCCTGATACACTTGTGTGGATAAGAGATTTCACTTATTCCTTTAACGAACCCTGGGCAACCCGTTATTTCTGGCATCCCGGGTTCGACGATTACCCGGTAGTAGGAGTTGCCTGGAAACAGGCTATGGCCTTTGCCAACTGGAGAACAAAAATTCATAATGCATTCCTCACCAATAAACGTGAACCCACTATTCAGGCCTACAGGCTTCCTACCGAAGTTGAATGGGAGTATGCTGCCCGTGGCACAAGAGATTTTTCCATGTATCCCTGGGGAGGTTATTATACACGTGATGAGGACGGGGTTTTTCTGGCCAATTTCAAACCACTTCGTGGCAATTATGTTGAAGATGGCGGAATTTCGGCGATGAAAGTAGGGAGTTACGAACCCAATGAATACGGCTTGTATGATATGGCAGGAAACGTAGCAGAATGGACCGTTACTGCTTATGATGAGGCCGGTTATAATTATTACAGTGATTTAAATCCAACCTTTACTTATAATGCACGTCCCGATGATCCGCCGGTTATGAAACGAAAGGTTATTCGCGGTGGTTCGTGGAAGGATATTGCATATTTTACACGGGTATCTACCAGAAGTTTTGAGTACCAGGATACAACCAAATCCTATATCGGATTTCGCTGTGTAAGATCTACTTTCGGAGAAGAATTTAATTAGAATCGGAAACCAACTTTTTACATTACTATGAACTTAGGTGAAATTTTTAAAACAAGACGCTGGAAAACATTCATGGGCTATGTGTATGGATGGGGTGCATCGATCGTTATGCTCGGGGCACTTTTTAAACTTCAGCACTGGGAATATTCAGGTTTATTACTGACTGTCGGTCTTATTACCGAGGCATTCATATTTTTCCTGTCTGCTTTTGAGCCAGCTTATGACCAGCCCGATTGGGGTAAAGTTTATCCTGAATTACGGGAAGAGTATGAAATGATGGATATTGATGAAGTGAATCAATCCGGTAAAAAAGGAATGAATCAGCTTTTTTCATCTTCTGAACTGTCTCCGGAATTATTGGATAAAGTGGGAAAAAGTCTTTCCGAGCTTTCTTCGGCAGCCAGGGGAATTAGCGATATTTCTTCGGCAACACTTGCTACCGACATGTATGTTAAGAACTTAAGTTCTGCATCCGAATCGATGGGATCGCTCGCCGAAATAAACAAACGGGCGAATGACAACCTGAATAGTTCGGTCGATAAATTGGTAGAATCCTATTCTGTTGCTTCCCAACAACTTTCGGAAACCGGAAAAGGAACCATCGAAAGGATTCAAAAAGGCGGAGAAGAGTTTACTTCCAGGCTTTCCGAAACCAGTAAAAAAATTGCAGACTCGATAGACGGTAACGCCCTCTCGTTTGCGCATGAGATGAAAAATATTGGCGACGGAACAAAACAATATTCAAACAACCTTGAAAAGCTGAATCAAAATATACATGCATTAAATGAAAATTTTGAGTCTCAATTGCAGGGAACTAAAAGCCAGTTTGAAGCAAGCCGTAAATTCAGCAGTGACCTCAGTCAGATGAATGAAATTTTGACTTCATCTGTTTCTGAACTCGAAAAGTATAAAGAGAATGCTGAAAAACTGAATAAAAATCTGGAAGCGCTAAATACCATTTATGGTAACATGCTGGGCGCTATGAGTTATAAGAAATAACCATTTAGAAGTTATACTATGGGTGGAAAAAATTGTCCGGAAACACCGCGGCAAAAAATGATAAACATGATGTACATTGTTCTCACTGCAATGTTGGC
>CAYUBV010000093.1:1208-9754 GCA_964443035.1 uncultured Tangfeifania sp. | reverse complement strand
TTACTTTTTCTTCTTCCGAAGAACAAAAAACACCCCGGCAGCAATAATCACCACAACAACAATAATAATAATTGCCGTACTCCCCGATCCTGAAGCCTGGTCGGCTGCAGTACCGGCTCCGCCAGGTACAGGGTTTCCTTCTTCCATATAAGAACTGTCCTGCGCACCGAGATTTTCGAGGTAGCTGCTTTCATCCTGTGCCATGAGTTTATACGGTAAACTCAAAATTCCTAAAACTAATGTGGCAATAACACTTTTAATTTTTTCCATTTTTGTAAACAATATTTGATTTAACTTCACTATTTTAATTTCTCTTTTATCTCTTGCTGCAATTTTAGTGCATTGGTATAAAACGGATTTATCTGCAATAATCTTTCCAAAATACGATTCGCTTCTTTAAAGCGCTTTTCATTGTAAGAGTGTTGTGCTTCCAGCATATAAAAAGGTTCGTAATAAGGATGCAATTTCCTGCCTTTCTCAATGTAATTTTGAAATTCGTCAATGTCCCCCGACTTTAATCCGGCTTTTGCCAACTGCACAAAAAGCCAAATATTTTTGGGATCTTGTTGAACAGCCTGTTGCAGCAATTTTATGCCGGCATCTGGATTTCCATCTTCAATTTCAGAAATTCCCCTGAAATCTTTCAAATCATTTCGTTTCAAAACAACGGTTAGCGGGTTTCCTTTGTGGTAAAAGGTTTTAATAATTTCAGTGGATTGCCAGTTGTTGTTTTTCAATAAAAAAGGATGAAGGTAGTTCACTCCAAATATTCCGTAATCCCAATCTTTTGAACTTCGCTCCAGGTAACGCGAATAAATTACTTCGATGTCCGGATAATCGTTAAAATAATTATCCAGGTTGCAATTCATGGCCACTGTAATATTCTCGCTGCCTGTCAAACCGGTCAAATAATTTGCAGGTTCTTTTATTCCGTGAAAATAATAGTCGTATTCGTAATCGGACCAGGCATTTTTGTTTCCTCCTGAAACTGAATTGAAATACACATAATCGACCGGAAAAGTTATTGCCTGGTGTTTTAGCGGCAATAAAGCCAGCAAAACAAAAACAGCAGCAACGGGATAAGTAAAATTTTTATTTTTATCCGAAATCCATTGTACGGTTTTTCCAATTCCGATTGCCGAAAGTACTCCCAGCAACGGCAGTGTGAACAACATTTGCCTGACCCCGCTGTACAAATTAGAGTCGATAACAATGACATAAACCAGTGGAAAAAGTAAAGCAAATGCTACAAAACCAATAAAAAGATGGTTATCGGTAATTTTACTTTTCTGAATAATAAAACGGAAAGCAAATACCAGGAAAAACAAAAACCCGGACATGACAAATTCCGGGGTTGAAATTAAAAGCCATTGCGGCAGGTAATACCACGGAAGTAAAGTACTCCAGATAAGTTCACCCTCAAAAATCTGCCGGATACTTACTGTGTAATGTTCCATAACCCGGAGGCTTTCCAGCGGATTTGAAAAAACGTCTTGCAAGGCATAGGGCCAAAACAGCAATCCGGCAAAATAACCGATAAGCACGATTACTATTCCCTGGCCCGTTAGCCTGACAAGAACGGGTTTAGTTGAAACTACTTTTAGGTAAAAAGGCTTCAAAATAAAAAACATAAACATCCCCAGCGCCAGGTAAGCAAACAGGATAAAACCTCCGGCCCTTACCGAAACGGTAAAAGCAATGGCCAATCCCAGTAAAATTGCTGTGCGCCAGCGCGGACGGGGTATTTCTTTTAAAAACTGAATAATCATTAAGATTCCGGCAACATAACCGGTGGCAAAAGGTATATCTTTCAGGTTCCCGAATGCCTGTCCGAATAACCGGGGCATTAACAAAAGGGTCAGAACCGTTAAAATTGAAACGGCATAGGAACCTGTCAGTTTATGTGCCAGCAAGCCTGAAAAAAGCAGCAGCAACCAGAAAAACAATGCCCCTGTAAAATGCCTGATTAGAAATTCATCTTCAACATTAAAAACCCGGTTAATTAATGCGGTGAAATTATCGACTGATTGTCCGTAGTATTTCAGGTTCGTTTTTGGCGTATCGAGACACGATTGATCTTCGCCACCTGTAAAATACCAGTTGACTACTTTTTTTGCGTGCGGATAGTGTAACTGTTCATCCACATTTACTGCGGCTTTTGGTGACAGAACAGCAAGAAGTATTGCAGCAAAAATCAGTGTAACTGCAAAACCACTCAACCCAGGTGATATGTGGAGCGGTCTATTCATAAACCTTTTGAACAAAATAGAGTGGCCTGCCCTGTACTTCTTTAAATATCCTGAAAATATATTCTCCGATTAATCCCAAAAAAGTGAGCTGAACCGAACCAAAAAAACTAATTGCCAAAAACATGGAAGACCAGCCAATAGGCGCTAATCCCAGCACCTTTGAAGCCACTGTGTAAACAATGGCAACAAGAAAAATAAAAACTCCAAGCATACCCAAATAGAGGCAGGCAAGAATCGGCCATTTTGAAAAGGAATAAATGGCATCGGCCGCCAAGGAAAATAATTTCCGGCGGCTCATTTTTGCTTTGCCCTCCAGCCGGTCGGGACGATCGTACATCACAAATTCATGTTTGAATCCGATAAAATTACGGATTCCCGGCAGGTAACGGTTTCGCTCTGAAAACTGAAGGATGGCTTTGTGCGCTTTCTGATTCAGTATACAGAAATTACCGGCCTGTTCAACTTGCATTCCTTCCGAAATCTTATCAAAAATGCGATGAAAAATATTGATGTAAATTCTTTTTGAGAAGGGCTCGTTTCTTGATTCACGCACCGCTGCAACAATGTCGGCACCGGTTGCCTTTATTTTATCATACAACACCGGAATCAATTCCGGAGGGTCCTGGAAATCACCATCCATAATAACTACATACTCGCCTCCGGCATAATCCAAACCGGCAGTCATTGCAGGTTGCAGCCCAAAATTACGGGAAAGTGATACAATCTTTAACTCTTCTTTTATCTGCCTGATTTTCATAAGTTTTCTTAACGTATCATCGGTACTTCCGTCGTCCACACAAATTACCTCATACGCCTCGCCGGTCCTTTCCAATGACAGGAAAACTTCATCGAGCAACCGGCTCACCAATTGTTCTTCGTTTAATAATGGAATGACGACAGATATCATAATTGTTCCTCTTTAAATTTTATATTGCCGGGTAACGGCACTGGAAAATCCAAATTTACCGGTCCCATTTCATATTTCTCAGGCCCCAGTCGTTCATTTGAATCAAGCATTTCCTGCCAGGTAATTTTCCGGCCGGTATATGCGGCAGTCCGTCCCATGATCGCAGTTAATGTAGAAATGGCTGTTCGTTCAGCTTCAACATAAGGCTGATTGGTGCGAATTGCGGTAACAAGATGAATGTGTTCCTGAACGTATGGAGAAACCTTAACAATATCTGTTGACTTGCCATCCCTGTTTTTGGGATACTGGTACTGCCATTTAACAGTTCCGTCAGGATAATAAATGGTGTTTTTACAATTTGTGTATCCTTCGGTTCCCATAACCTGCTCGCCGAGAGTGTTCTCACAACCATCAATCTGGCGCGACATGCTGTGTGATGAAACCCCGTTGCCGTAATCAAAATCAACGCTGAAAAAATCATATTGGTCCCCGGTAAGCCTGCGGGCCCGGCCTCCGAAACCAATTGCGTTTTGGGGAAGTTTTCCCGTAAACCAGTTTACAACATCGATATTGTGAATGTGGGTGTCGAGAAAATGGTCGCCGCATAACCAGCAGAAATTGTTCCAGTTGCGCAACATGTATTCCATATCGCTCCAGTTTTTCATGCGGGAGCGGTACCAAACGTGCGATTGAAGCCACCACGCCTTCGCAGCCTTAATTTCTCCGATTGCACCCGAAGCTATCTTCCTGTAAGTTTCAAGGTAATCGCGCTGATGCCTGCGCTGGGTGCCGGTAATAATAGTCAGACCTTTTTCTTCTGCCGCACGCGAAGTAGCTATAATTTGACGAACCCCAGCCGGATCGACAGCGGCCGGTTTCTCCATAAATACATTTTTCCCGGTCTCAACCGCTGCCTCAAGATGAGCGGGCCTGAAGTGAGGTGGAGTTGCCAGAATAACAACATCCAAATCCAGGTCCAGGAGCTTTTTATAGGCATCGAAACCTGCGAAACAATTTTTTTCAGGAACAGCAATATTTTGTTTTTTCAGTTTGCTGCGACATTCCCACACTTTATCCTCAAAAACATCTGCCAGAGAAGCCAGCTCCAAATCATCTCCTGCCGATAAAAAATTAAGGGCAGCTCCGGTGCCCCGGTTGCCACAACCAATCAATCCGGCTTTTAGCTTTTTACCGCCAGGCGCCTTGTCATGAACAGGTGGAAAATCATAATCAACTGATTTTGTATTTTTGGCGCAGGAAGTGAATGAACTCATCCCGGCAATACCGGCAGCTCCCAAAACAGCCGTTTTCTCCAAAAAATTTCGCCGGGAAAGTTGATTCTTTTCCATTATAATTTAAAATTTCTATCGTATAAACTAAACACTGCATTCAAAACCTGATACAATAATACGCGCGCGTACTTAGTTACTGATTAACATCTCGGGTAATCAAACATTAGTAATGCATTAACAGCGGATTAATTTTTCTTGTAAAAATTTGATTTATATTTAATTAAAACAATTAAAAATTTTATTAAAAAATTAAAAATACACACAAATAATAGTTGGATGTAAAGAAAATAATAAAAAATTAAGTATGTTTGGATCATTAATTTTGAATGAATCGCATTGTGAAATTTGTATTAAAGCATATACAATTATTGTTTATAGTCAGTTTGATTTTATCGACCGGCAAAACTGACGCCAAAGAATTTACAGAAACCACATTTTTAATTGCAGAAATCGATGCAGACAACATAAACAGTCAGCAAGTATGGAATTTCCTTGATGCGAATAACAGAACAGGCGTTGAAGTTAATTTGACTTTTAGAAACAATGATTTTTTTATTGCAGGTACGAACCTGAAACTTGAGGAACTGCTCGGAAAAATCCATCAAACAACTGAAAATGATTCTTCCAAGGTTTTCCCTCTTTTCTTTCACATAGAGGAAAAACCGGAGGTGCTTGATTCTATTATCCGGGAGTCTTTAGTGTCGCAGAATATTTTTTACCTGCCCCGTGGCGAGGCCTGGCCTCCAGTCGATTATTTGGTTCAGGCAAACAGAAGAATTTTATTTTTTGTATCCGGCGATTTTGAAAACCGTAGCCAGATGCTGCATAAAACGGAAAATTACGCATTAAAAATTTCGGCTGACGATTTTACCGGCATCAATTCATACACACCTGGAAAGAAAGAAATAAACCTGGAACTTTTGGCCGTAAATGAATTTGAAAAACTTCCGACCCAAACTCCGCCAAACAGCCAAAGCAGAAACCTGGTGCCCGATTATATAAATTATCTTCTCGGGAACTGGACCAAATTCGGGAAACGCCCCAATTTCATTTTTGCCGGTAAAGACATATTAAATTTCGATTTTATCCTGTCCCATTTACAATCATTTACCTGGATCAACGGCACCGTGAAAGCAGGTGGAAAGATGATGGAAAAAGTATACTGGCGCAGTCAGGATGTTGCAGTTACCGGCGGGAAATTCAGTTTTCCTTACCGCGGGGGAGAAGAAATATCGATTTCGCCTTTTGCGCCGGGTTACAGTATGACCCCGGAACATATTATTGTGACCGGTGAAATGGAAGTGCCTGAAAACTATGCAATTATTGCCACACCTGTAAAGTTGGGAAACGGACTGAAAGGAAGTTTTCATTTTGAAAATACGATAAATGACAAACTGCACCCGGAAAAAATATTTGACGGAGAGAATTACACTTTCACCCAGGATATTGAACGGGGTACTGTTTTAAAACTTCCGGACAATGCAAGTGTTAACCTGGGCCCTCCCGAAAATTACAACCTCCGGAACAACAGTTTTACGGTGAGTTGTTTTGTGAAGTTCAATGAAATACCGGAATATGGCGACAATGCAATACTGGGCAATTATGAAAGTGAATACCGCCGGGGGCTGCACCTGATCTTGCGATCGGGCCACCCCTATTTTGGCCTGTGGGCCAACGATTATATTTCGGATGTAAAGCTGAAGCCCAACTTATGGTATCATCTTGTTTGGCGCTATATTCTCGAAACCGGGGAACAAGCCATTTTTTTAAACGGTAAAAACATCGGGAGTTCTACCGGGCATCCACCGTTTTCAGGAACAGGAGATATTCACCTCGGCAGCGCTCTTTCTCAGGGTGCAAGCCTGCGGGGCTACATCGACGATTTATATTTTTGGGACAGACCACTCGGCCCTGAAGAAATTAACCGGCTTTCGCTGGATGAAACGATTTCGCTTGAAAACGAAGGACAGCAGGCCGGTTTTTTTGATTCCATGTATGTAAAAATTGGATTGATTGCACTGGTACTCTTTCTACTCGGTATCATCATCTTCTTGGTTTTCAAAAAAAGAAATCCTGAAAATATGCACAGCTCCCTCCAGCTTCCCGAAAAAAATGATGCAAATCAAATCAATCTTTTCGGTGGGTTCAGAGCAATCGATAAAGAGGGTGATGACATTTCCTCCCTGTTTACTCCAAAAGTAAAAGAGCTTTTTTTGTTTGTGCTTTTCGGTTCCCTGAAAAATGAAACCGGCGCTCCTGTTTCAGAAATAAACAGGCAGCTCTGGCCCGATCTGCCAACCAAAAAAGTAACCAACAACCGTGCTGTAACGCTCAACAAACTTCGTAAAATTCTTCAGAATATTGAAGGTATTGGAATAATCTCAAGTAACGGGTATTTGTTTTTGAAAATGGAAGAGCCTTTCTTTTGCGATTATGCGGAAGCCTATCATCTTTGCCAGGTTTCAGGCGGCATGAATAAACAGCAATTAGAAACATTTTTTCATCTCATAAAAAAAGGCCGTTTTCTGAAAGGACATCAGTGGCCATGGCTCGACGACATGCGCGGCTACACAGGCAGCCAGGTGATTGATAACCTCTTAAAACTGGCTTCGGTATATAAAAAAGAAAACAAACCACATTTGGCAGATGCACTTGCCAGAAGAATTCTGGAATACGATGACCTGAATGAAGAAGCCACCTACCTGCAAATATGGACACTTCAGCAAACAAACAATACACACCTCGCCAAATTTCATTTTGATTCATTTCAAACCAAATTCTCTGAATCGATGGGAGAGAGCTATGCTCTGGGTTACGAGGAATTTATTCAAACCTACGCCGAACAGATTTAACCCGGATCATTTAAAATGTAATCACCATCAACCTGAGTTTTATTCCATTTAAATTTACAAACAGCACGGCTTAAAACATTGCATCCTCAAACCTGTTTTATTATAAAGAAAGGCATGGATTCGATCCATCAAGTACGTATCTTTATTCTTTGAAACTAAAACAATTTAAAATGGTTAAACAGAAAGAAATAGCTTTCGATGCCGTTGTGTTCGATCTCGACGGTGTAATTACCCAAACAGCGACAACACATTCTGCAGCGTGGAAAAAAATGTTTGACGAGTACCTGAAAAAAAGGGAAAAAGAACACAACGAATCGTTTAAAGAATTCACCCAAAAAGATTACCTGGAATATGTTGACGGAAAACCCCGTTATAAAGGAGTGGAGTCGTTCCTGAAATCGAGAGGCATTGATTTGCCGTGGGGCGATGCAAAAGATGAACCGGGAAAAGAAACCATTTGCGGGCTGGGAAACAAGAAAAATGAAGCATTCCGCGAAGTGCTGAAGAAAAAGGGCGCCGAAGTTTATCCTTCAACGGTTGAACTTTTAAAAGAACTCAAAAATGCAGGCGTTAAACTCGGCGTAGCCTCCTCGAGCAAAAACTGCAAGGCGGTGCTGGAAGCGGTTGACCTGGAAAAATACTTTGAAACCCGGGTTGATGGTGTGGTTTCAGCAAAACTGGGATTGAACGGCAAACCCGAACCCGATATTTTTACCACCGCCTGCGAAAACATGGGCGTTTCTCCTGAAAATTCAATTGTGGTGGAAGATGCAGTTTCGGGTGTTCAGGCAGGTTCAAAAGGAAATTTTGGGTTGACGCTGGGAGTTGCCCGCGAAGGGAATGCAGAGGAACTCAGCAAAAACGGAGCCGACGTTGTTGTGGAAGATTTGGAAGAAGTGAACGGCCTGAAAGGGCTGGATAAAATCTTCAGGGAAAATCAGTGAGAACTGACCTCTGCCACACATTTTTGCAGAAAATCGCGCTCGTAATAATCCTCATCCACAATTTCACCGTTCCAAACCATTATATCGAGATCCATGGTTCGCGGCCCGAATTTAGGCGCTGAACGGTCGCGGCCCAGTTGATCTTCTATCGCTTTCAGCAGCCGCTTTAACTCTTTCCTGTTTCTGTTGGTTTCTAT
Source organism: uncultured Tangfeifania sp. (assembly GCA_964443035.1). Lineage (GTDB taxonomy): Bacteria > Bacteroidota > Bacteroidia > Bacteroidales > Prolixibacteraceae > Tangfeifania. The sequence goes on along the minus strand of CAYUBV010000093.1, from coordinate 1,313 downwards.
TTTTACCGCACCATTTGTGTAATCCGGTTGATTTTCGATGCCAATCGGTTTGGTTTTTACCAAAGTTGAAATCTTTTGAATTTCCACTTCATTGCCAAGGATTTT
>CAYUBV010000093.1:0-1108 GCA_964443035.1 uncultured Tangfeifania sp. | reverse complement strand
TGCGGTTTATCCACTTCTACCCTCGCCCACTGAACTTTTTCATCTTCCATAATGAGGTCGAGAATTTTTTGGGTGAGCACTTCCAGCAGTTTAAATTGTCCGTCCTGCACCAGCTTGATTACTTTTTTTGTGATGGTTTTGTAATCGAGAATATCCACAGGCTCGTCAGCTTCCATTGCTTGTTTCGAAATTTCCGTTTCAATTTCAAAATTGATAATTACATCCTGTTTGTTCACCAGTTCATCAGGATTGAATCCGATGTAGGTTCGCAGCAACAGGTCTTTGACTTTAATTCGGGCCATTTATTTCAGGTTTAAACATTTTTACCAAGATTTTCACCTCCGTCGGCAAACAGAAGCTGGCCGGTGAGGTGTTCATTATCAAGAATATAATCTAAACTTTTCAGGATGGGAACCAACCCTCCGGGCTTTTTCATCGGGATGTTTTGTGCCAGGTTTTCAAGATAAGAACCATCCTTATCTTCGGGAGGAAGGGTAACACCGGGAGCAATGGCATTCACTCTGATTTCAGGACTCAATTCCAGCGCAGCCATTTTTGTCAGTTCCCACAATCCTTTTTTTGAAAGCGAATAAGCTGCAAAATTCGATTTATTCGTGGAAATCCGGGTGTCCACAAAATTGATGATGATGCCGGTTTTACAATGCTTTGCAAAATCGCGTATCAAAAAAAAAGGAGCTTTCAGGTTGACATCCAACTGACTGTTGAAAAGTTCAGTGTCGGTTTCGGCAAGGTATCCCGGGTCAAATACCGAGGCATTATTGATTAACAAATCAAATACACCGGTTTTTTCAGCAACCTGCGGAATGATTTTTTCAACTTCCGATTCATCAACCAGGTTGGCTTGTATGGTGTCAAAATTTTGTCCGGGAAACTTTTTGCTCAGTGCATCTTTTAGTTCCTGCGCAGGTTTTTCCGAAGAATTATAATGGATTATCACATTCCATCCTTTTCCTGCGAGGTGTTCGGCAATTGCCTTTCCAACTCTTTTGGATGCACCGGTAATAAGTGCTGTTTTGTTCATTTACGTCGTTTTTTTAAAATTACAAAAACCTACTGAACAAAACACCTTTTGGCAAAATTTGTTTTA
>CAYUBV010000092.1:0-9940 GCA_964443035.1 uncultured Tangfeifania sp. | reverse complement strand
ATGGGAATGGCCGGAATTCTGGACACTGCCCGTTACCGTGCTTTCCTTGCCGAAGCACTCGATGTTTCGCCCCGCGATATTCAGGCATTGCTTATGGGAGGCCACGGCGACACCATGGTTCCGCTGCCGCGTTACACCACCGTTGCCGGAATTCCTGTTACTGAATTAATCGATGAAGAAAAACTGAATGCCATTGTTGAACGCACCAAAAAAGGAGGCGGCGAGCTCGTAAATCTTATGGGCACTTCGGCATGGTACGCACCGGGTTCGGCAGCCGCTCAAATGGTTGAAGCCATTGTAATGGATCAGAAACGTATTTTCCCGTGCTGCGTGAAACTCGAGGGTGAATTCGGACTTAACGACATGTTTGTCGGCTCACCCGTGAAACTGGGCAAAAACGGAGTGGAACAAGTAATTGAAGTTGCCCTGAACGACAAGGAAAAGGAGATGCTTCACAGTTCGGCCAAAGCAGTAAAAAGCGTAATGGATGTGTTAGACGGAATGAACATTCTTTAACACGGCAATTAAAATCTACCAACAATATACCCAACGGCTGTTTTTACGAAAGCAGCCGTTTTTTTTTGTCTATTTTTGAAAGATGAAGATCAAAATACCACTACGACTTATAGAATTGGAGGATGATAATTACCACCTTGTTGTTGAATCGGTGCTTCCCGATAAAACTACCGGTTACTGGGTGGTAGATACCGGCGCTTCAAAAACGGTATTTGACAAGAACCTCTCTGAAAATTTCAGGGAGGTTGAAACGGCACACGAGGAAATTCACACAGCCGGAATTGGCGAAAAACCACTGGAATCATCCGTGGGGCGCCTGAGCTCTTTTACACTCGGCAAGCTGAAAGTGGGACAATTGCGTGTGGCACTGCTTGATTTGTCGCACCTCAATAAATTTTATTCCAAAGCAACCAACCTTAAAATATGCGGCCTGCTTGGGAGCGATTTTCTGTTAAATCATAAAGCAGTAATTGATTACAAAAAGAATCAACTGGTTTTAACACGCCTTTTTTAGGCAACATCAAATTTACAATTCTTGTTTTTGCAAACCTCAACAATTTAGGTATATTTGCTGCCCTCAAAATGAGTGCTTTCGGATTGTACAGGTTTTTTGAGGAAAGATTTTTTGTTGAATGAAATTAAAAATAAAAATATCGAAAAGGACGATTGCCAGGCTTGGGGTTTTCACAGCCCTGATTGTTGCAGCCGTTTTGTTCGATCATTATTTTGAAAGCCATCCGGTAGAACTGGAAAATATGGAGACAGGTGAAAACCGGCACTCTGCTGATCACAGCTTTATTTACCTGTTTAATTCAGCCAATTCATTCAGCGCAAAAACATCGGTACAAAAAAATCCTTCGCGAAAACTGTTTGAACAGTCACATAACAAACTACTTCAAAAGTGCCACCAGTTAAGAAATTACCAGGTATTAAAAGCAGATAGCGAAAAACCCGCAAATCCGCTGGTTTTTTCATGCCATCATTTAACTTTCAGGCACTATTACTTTACTTTTCCCGACGACGATCCGTACATCGCATAACACATTCTCTCCATTTTCATTCATTTTAAAATGAATTTTTTTTCAGGTATTCATTTATCTGATTTTCGATATTAAATATTCATAAAAAATAAAACAATTAAAATTAAAATCACATGCAAAACAAAGGTGCTATTTTAACGCTGGCCATCTTGCTTGCTGCAGTTTGCCTTTACCAGTTGTCATTTACATGGAAAGCCAGACAAGTGGAGAAAGATGCAGCGGAGTATGCCCAGGGAAATCTGGAAAGAGAAAATGCTTACCTGGATTCAATTTCAGGAGAAGTGGTCTACAATTTCCTGGGGTTGAAAGATTTTACCTTCAAAGATGTAAAGGAACTGGAGCTGAACCTCGGTCTCGACCTGAAAGGGGGGATGAACGTTACGCTCGAAGTGGCTGTAGACGAGCTCATAAGGGCTCTATCGAATAACAGCCAGGATTCCACTTTCAATGCTGCGCTGGCTCGTGCCAACGAAATGCAAAAGGAAAGTCAGGAAGATTTTGTAACCCTATTCGGGGAAGCATTCGAAGAAATCGATCCCAATGCCCGGCTCGCTTCTGTTTTTCTGACACTCGAACTGCGCGACGAAATCAACATCAATTCTACCAACGATGAGGTGATGGATGTAATCAGGGAAGAAACAAATGCAGCTATCGACAATGCATTTAACATTATCCGCACACGTATCGACCGTTTTGGAGTAGCGCAACCAAATATTCAGCAGTTGCAGACCAAAGGCCGTATTTTAGTAGAATTGCCGGGCGTAAAAGACCAGAACAGGGTGCGCACCCTGTTACAGGGAACTGCAAACCTTGAGTTCTGGGAAACTTACGAAAACCAGGAAGTGTATCCTTACCTGCTCGAGGCCAACGAAAAACTGAAAGAAATGCAGTCGCTCGGAGGAGATGCATCGGATGAAGCTGCCGTTGACACAACTGCCAGTGAAACCGGTGAAGAACCAACCGAAACGGAAACAGATACTACCGAAGATCAGGAGAGTTCACTGCTCGAGGAACTCGAAGCAGGAGACGCAGATGATACCACAGGCGCTGATATGGATAACCTGGATAATTTCAGGGAGGAATATCCGTTGTTTGCAGTGCTGAATCCAAGCACCGACCAGGAGGGACAACTTTTCCCGGGGCCGGCAATTGGTATTGCCCATTCAAGAGACACTTCAAAAGTGAACGAACTTTTGTCACGCGAACAAATCCGCAGCCTCTTTCCCAGGGACATGATGTTCCGCTGGACTGCCAATTCAGTTGACGAAGCCGGAAATTATTACCGGTTAATCGCGCTGAAGGTAACTACCCGCGACAGGCAACCGCCACTCGACGGAGATGTGATTACCGATGCCCGCCAGGATTTCGACCAGTTTGGTTCGAATCCTGAAGTGTCTATGAGCATGAACAGCGAAGGAGCCAAAACCTGGCAGCGTATGACCAAGGAAAACATAGGAAAATCAATAGCCATTGTGCTCGACGGGTATGTACGTTCTTTTCCAACTGTTCAGAATGAAATTTCGGGAGGCCGCTCGAGCATTACCGGTTTGGAAAGCATTGAAGAGGCAAAAGACCTTGCAAATATTCTCAAATCAGGAAAAATGCCGGCTCCTGCAAATATTATCCAGGAAGAAATTGTTGGTCCTTCACTGGGGCAGGAAGCCATTAACAGTGGTTTTTATTCCTTCCTGATTGCATTTGTTTTTGTTCTGATATACATGTTTTTCTTTTACAGTCGCCATGCAGGCTTTGCTGCCAATGTTGCACTTATTGCCAACATGTTTTTTATTATTGGCGTGCTGGCATCGCTGGGTGCAACTTTAACTTTGCCGGGTATTGCAGGTATTGTACTTACCATTGGTATGTCGGTTGACGCCAACGTGCTGATTTACGAAAGGGTTCAGGAAGAATTGCGTGCCGGAAAAGGAATTAAGCTTGCAATTTCCGACGGGTATAAAAATGCTTACTCCGCCATTATCGACGGACAGGTAACAACCTTGTTAACCGGTATTGTGCTTTACGTTTTCGGTTCCGGCCCGATTAAAGGTTTTGCAACTACATTGATCATCGGTATCATTACCTCGCTGTTCAGTGCTATTTTCTTAACCCGTTTGATTTTTGAATGGCGCTTGAGTAAGAGCCGCAAAATCATGTTTAGCTCACCTGCTACCGATAACTGGTTGCGGAATACCGCAATTAAATTCCTGGAAAAGAAACGAATGTTCTACATTATTTCAGGTGCTTTTATTGTTCTGTCGGTCGGTTCACTGTTTGTTCGCGGATTGAACTACGGCATCGATTTTAAAGGAGGACGTACCTATGTTGTTCGCTTCGACCAGGATGTTGAAGTAAGCGGAGTAACCACCGCACTTACCAACGTATATGACGCGACTCCTGAAGTAAAAACTTATGGTGCCGACAACCAGGTGCGTATTACCACCGATTATAAAATCGATGACGACAGTGAAAACATCGATAATGAGGTGGAGGAATTACTGATGCAGGGATTGCAGAATGGCGGTTTTATCGACGAGGATGTGACCCTTGAAGAATTTACTGCTGATTACCAAATGAGTTCACAAAAGGTAGGTCCTTCTATTTCGGACGATATTCGTAAAGATGCAGTGGTTGCCATTGGTTTTGCCCTGATCATTATTTTCCTGTATATTCTGATCCGGTTCAGCAACTGGCAATATGGTCTGGGAGCTATAGCGGCACTTACGCACGATTCGCTGATTGTGCTCGGTATTTTCTCGCTGCTCTACAATGTGCTGCCCTTCTCTCTGGAAATTGACCAGGCATTTATTGCAGCTATTCTGACGGTACTGGGTTACTCAATTAACGATACTGTGGTTGTGTTTGACCGCATCAGGGAATACCTGAAACTGTACCCGAAACGCGACCGCACCCAGAATGTGGATGCAGCGCTCAACAGTACATTGCGTCGTACTTTTAGTACATCGCTTTCAACATTTGTGGTATTGCTGACCATTTTCCTCTTTGGAGGAGCCACCATTCGCGGCTTTACATTTGCGCTGCTCGTAGGGGTTGTTGTCGGTACCTACTCATCGTTGTTTGTGGCTACACCAATCGCTTTCGATTTTCAGAAACAGTTGGCAAAAGTTACTGCAAAACGAAAAAAATAATTTTTCAGGATAAACTGAATAAAGTGAATAGCCTTGCATTTTGCAGGGCTATTACTTTTTTAAGATTCCATTAAAAAATGATTGTTTCAATTTGTATATTTGTGGGCTAAAATCAATTTGAATGGTAACCAATTTATTATTTATAAGCGGGGGAGAACTGGTGCTGGTTATGTTGCTGGCTTTGCTTTTTTTTGGAGCAAAAGCTATTCCCGACATTGCCAAAACCATGGGGAAAGGGATGCGTGAGTTTAAAAAAGCAACCAACGAAATAAAACGCGAAATTAACGAGCACACTTCCGATATTAAAAAGGACATCGACAATGTTCAGTCTTCCGTAAAAAAAGACCTGGATGAAATGCAGTCAACTGTTAAAAAGGATTTGGACGAGGTTGAATCGACCGTTAAAAAAGATCTCGATGATGTTGAATCGGCCGTCGGGAAAGATTTAAATAAGGTTGAAGAGAACGTAAAAGAAGAAACCGACCAGATAAAAAAAGAGATCGATGACGTTTCGGAATCGGTAAATGAGGAAACGGAAGAGATGAAAAAAGATGTTGAGAAAGCTGCCTCCAAAGCCGAAAAGAAAATAAGAGACGACAAAAAAGATATTTCTGACTACAAAGAGGATTAATATTCAAAACAAAGCCAAAGGTTTATGCTAATTCTTTCGGCCCTGGCCATGCTTGCCTGTTTTGTTCTGCTGGCGCGCATTGTCGACCTGTTTTTCATTGATTCACTGGATAAAATATCGGGTGACCTGCGTTTGTCGAGCGATGCCGCAGGGGCCACACTGATGGCGATTGGGTCGAGCGCTCCCGAGTTGTTTGTGGCGCTTTTTTCAGTTTTAAAACCCGGGGAACACCAGGCAATCGGAATTGGAAGTATCGTGGGCAGTGCAATTTTCAACCTCCTGGTAATTGTTGGTGCCGCCGCCCTGGTGCGAAAAGCAAAATTGACCTGGCAGCCTGCATCACGCGATTTCTTTTTCTACACACTGGCAGTTGTTCTGCTTGTTATTTTTATTTGGGACGGTAGTTTTTCAATGATTGAAGCTGTAATTTTCCTAAGCATTTATATTATTTATGTAGCGGCTGTGGTTTACTGGAAGAAGATTTTGCCCTATAACGATGTGCCTTTTGATAAAGTGGAAGAACGAAAATTCAGCAAAAAAAGGGTTGTCGGAACTCTCGATAGATCGCTTGGCCGGATTTTTCCCCATCGTGATCATTATTACCTGATTTTCCTGATTTCAATTGTACTCATTGCCGGGTTGAGCTGGGCGCTGGTTGAACTGGCCATCATCATTTCGTATGCACTGAATATTCCGGAAGCCATTATTGCATTAACGGTTCTTGCGGTGGGCACTTCCATTCCTGATTTATTTTCCTCGATGATTGTTGCCCGCCAGGGACGCGGCGACATGGCAGTGAGCAATGCCATCGGGTCAAATATTTTCGATGTGCTGGTAGGGCTCGGGTTGCCGCTTTTAATTTTTATGCTCATTTCCGGGGAGAATGTTCCAACAGGTGGCGATATTATGCTTTCAGCAATTATATTGTTTGCTTCGGTAGTTTTGCTGTTGATCCTGCTGCTCGTCAGTAAATGGAGAATTGGGAAATTTACCGGTATTCTTTTAATTGGAATCTATCTTTTTTATGTAATTCGCGAAATACTATTACTTTAGAAACTTAGTTATTTATTTAAACCATTTTTATTGATTCAGGTAAAAGACATAAAAAAATCGTTTGGTAAGCTGGAAGTACTCAAAGGAATTCATCTTGAAATTCCGAATGGAAAAGTTTATTCGGTTGTGGGGGCCAGCGGGGCGGGAAAAACCACGCTTCTGCAAATTATTGGTACCCTGAGCACACCCGATACCGGTGAAATATATTACGACGACCGGAAAATATTTTCACTGTCGGAAAAAAATTTGGCAGAATTCAGAAATAAGGAAATCGGTTTTGTCTTTCAGTTTCATCACCTGCTTCCTGAATTTACAGCCCTCGAAAATATCTGCATCCCGGCATTCATTGCCAAAAAATCGAAAAAAGAGGCCGAAAAAGCAGCCATGGAACTAATTGAATACCTCGGTTTAAACGAACGGAAAAGCCATAAACCTTCGGAACTTTCGGGTGGCGAAAAACAACGCGTGGCAGTGGCGCGGGCACTCATAAACAATCCCTCGGTGGTGTTGGCCGACGAACCCTCGGGCAATCTCGATTCGGCCAACCGCAATGAATTGCATGAACTGCTTTTTAAACTGCGCGACGACTTCGGACAAACGTTTGTTATTGTAACCCACGACGACGATTTTGCCGAACAATCCGATAAAATTATCCACATAAAAGACGGAATAATTGAAGAAATTGATGAAGGTTGAGGAGCTGAAAGAATTTCTGGATGAAAAGGCCGAAAAATACAATCGGCCTGGTTTTATTGCCACAGATCCTGTTCAGGTTCCCCGTCAGTTTAGTCAAAAGGAAAACATAGAAATTGCGGCATTTCTTACAGCAACTATTTCCTGGGGCAGCCGCCCGGCAATTATAAAAAATGCACTGCGGCTCATGTCATTGATGGATAACCGGCCCTTTGAATTTATTGCGGAAGGTTCGAACGCAGATTTTGAAAGGCTGAATTCTTTTGTTCACCGTACTTTTAACGGGCAGGATTGTACCTATTTTGCCCGGTCGTTAAAAAATATCTGTCAAAATCACGGAGGTTTGCAAACAGTTTTTGAAACCGGATACAAAAAAGAAGGAAGTGTAAAATCAGCCCTGCACCATTTTCATTCTGTGTTTTTTGAAATTCCCGGTGAGCGCACCAGGAAACATGTGGCCAATGTTGAAAAAGGAGCGACGGGAAAGCGGCTGAATATGTTTTTGAGATGGATGATCCGCAACGACCAAAAGGGAGTCGATTTCGGACTTTGGAATGGAATTCCGGCATCATCACTCATGCTGCCGTTAGATGTGCACACAGGAAACGTAGCACGCAAACTTGGCTTGCTCTCCCGGAAGCAGGATAACTGGAAGGCGGTGGAGGAAGTGACCGCTGAACTTCGTAAATTTGATTCGGAAGATCCGGTGAAATACGATTTCGCTTTATTTGGTTTAGGTGCTTTTGAAAAGTTTTGAAATGGCAGGAAACAAATGGTTTCAGTTTAAACAATTCAGGATTATTCAGGAAAAAGCTGCAATGAAAGTTGGGACAGACGCGGTACTTCTTGGCGCATGGACTAATGTTTCAGGTACACGTAATGTTTTGGATGTGGGAAGCGGAACCGGAATTATTGCCCTGATGCTGGCACAACGCTCAGATGCTCTGATTACCGCCATCGAAATCGAGAAAAATGCGGCAGAAGAAGCTGCTGCAAATGCAAAAAATTCGCCCTGGGTCAATCGAATTTCTGTTAAAAATATTTCATTTCAGGAATTGGCAAAAAGCACAAACCAGAAATTCGACTGCATTGTTTCCAATCCGCCGTTTTTCAGCAACAATATAAAGTCAGCCGACAAAAATCTTGCAATGGCGCGGCACAATGATTTACTTTCATTTTCCGAATTGGCAGAAGGTGCTGAAAAGCTGATTACGGATGAAGGAATACTTTCCCTTGTATTGCCGGTTGAATCTGCGCTGAAATTTACAGAACTGGCAGCAAAAATGAATTTACACCTTGTTCGGCTCACAGAAGTGAGTCCTGCTCCTCGATGCAAATCGCACCGCCACCTGCTTGAATTTTCAAAAAAACAGTTGCCATTGAAAAAGGATTTTCTGAGTATCCGGACCAACGATGGACTTGATTTTTCTGCTGAATACAAACAGTTAACCCGCGATTTCTACCTTAAATTTTAGGCTAAAAACAAAAACGGATTAAAAACACGGTCCATCCGCTTCGTGAATTTTTTTACCGATTCGGTATCTACATGCGAAGTACTTTCTTTTACATGCGCTACTTTTTTCACAATCAGTTTTTCGAAAAAATTCATTCGTTTAAAATCGAATTCACCTCCGAAGAATGCGGTAATTTTGGCATGGCAGAGCAGTTCTTCGGGGTAAGCTTCCATCAACTGTTTTTGTGCAGTTTCGCCTGTTTCCATGCAGGTAATGAACAGCCCCAGTTCCTTTTTCAGAAGTTCACCGGGGTTTTCATTGCAAAAATCTTTTACACGTTTTTGAATTTGTCCGGCATGAATGGAGCCCCCGATTATTACCCGGTCGAAACCTGAAATACCGGGCGAAGAGTTTTTTTTCAGGTTCACTAATGTTGCTTCACCATCGAGGTAGCTGCTCATTTGTTCCGCAATTTTTTCGGTGCAGCCGTGGGTGGTTGAATAGGCAATGAGTGTTTTCATCTGTTTAATTGTTTTTTCCGAATCTCTCTAAACTGATTCGGAATTGTTTTACATGGCTTTAAATGAATTGTTTCCTGTTTTTATTCTGAAAAATAAGCAACAAGGAATGTTTAAAATTAGCATTGAAATCGCGAACAATTGTGTTAATAATCGGTTAACTCTCTATAATTACCGGCGAAAAAAGAGATAAAAAAGTATTTTATTATCCGGGGATGTTATTTTTGCAACTAAATTAATATTGAAAACAATAAAGAAGGAATAATTACGGCATGACAATTAGCATGAAACCAGAAATACAGATTGACTCCAATTTTTACAGGGTACTCGATATTCGCATTCTAACTGATTCAACTTTTGTTTTAAAGCTTCCGAAAAGCAGGTTTAAGTTTGAAGCCGGGCAGCACATATCGCTTTCAATTAAAGGCGATTACCAAAGCCGCGAATACTCCATTTACAGTGCTGAAGAAGGGGAGAACCTTGAAATACTGGTAAAAGAAGTTGAAGGAGGTTACTTTTCACCCAAATTAAAACACCTGAAAAAAGGTGATTTGTTAGAAATACACGGACCATTCGGGAAGTTTGGCCTCGACAAAAAGCGTCACGAAACCCACAAGCATGTTTTTATTGCCAGCGGAACCGGAATCGCACCATTTCACAGCATGATAAAAAGCAATCCGGGGTTAAATTACCGGCTCATTCACGGAGTGCGCTACGCAAATGAAGCTTACGAAAAGGAACATTTCGACAGCGAAAAATTTGTGTTGTGTACCTCACGCGATGATTCAGGAGATTTTAGAGGACGTGTTACCGATTACCTGAAACAGACTGAATTTGAAAATGATACCAGTTTTTATTTGTGCGGAAACAGCGATATGATTTTCGATGC
>CAYUBV010000091.1:0-9941 GCA_964443035.1 uncultured Tangfeifania sp. | reverse complement strand
TTTGATTTTTTGAGGGACGTTTGCTGAAACCCATTCCATACTTTTTCGAACCTGGTTCAGTTGCTCCTGTTCAGGTATTTTCCAAAATTCCGGATGATCGAAACTGTGCGCACCGATTGAAAACCCTTGTTCCGCCAGATTTTTGATCTGGTTCACAGTTAAGTAGGGTTTTTGCTCCCGCAGGAATTTCCCAAAATCAATTCCAATTTCTTTTGCTGCCTTATCAAGTACGGGAATTTGCGAAAATTCTGCCTGCAATATTTTGCTTCCTGACAAATTATTTTTTTGAAGGATTTTTTCCGCAGTTTTGTTCGGTTGAATTTGTAATTCATTCAAAATCAAACTGGCTTTGTATTTGTGAAAAAGCTGCTTGTTGCCGACAAACCCAGGGTTTATGAAAAAAGTAGCCGGAATTCCTTTTCTTTTTAGAATTGGCGCAATTACTTCTGCACATTCCCTTAATCCATCGTCGAAACTGAGGTGAAATATTTTGGATGAACTTTCGCTGTTTTTTATCAGCTCATCAAGCGAAACCGGCTTAAAATGTTTCAAAAAAAAATCCAGTTCTTTTTCAAAACCGGAAACATTCCGGTAAGGATAATTCAAAATGTGTGGCAATTTATTGTTGCTGACTACATGGTAAAACGGAAGAAATACCGGTGCTGCTCTTGTAAAAAGTTTTTCTGCCGTGATTAACCGGCCAATTTGTTTGCTGACAAAACGTGGGAAACTGTTCATTTTACTTCCGTTTAATCCACTTTAACGGCAAAGGTAACCGATTAAATTTAAGTTGGTAATAGGTTTCCGGGATAGCTCCAAAACCGGCATAAAACCTGGCAACTCCCGGAATGGTTGAGCCTTCGAGATCGAGCAGCAAATTGTTTTCTGCATTTTCATGGATGAATTGGTCGAGCAGAAAAAACATTCCTCGCAGTTCTTTCCCTTCTGAATTTGAAGCCGCATTCATATATATTACCCGTTCTTTCCAGCGGCAGAAATAAACGGCTGCGCACAACTCATTTTCATTTGTATAAACACCGTAAATATCACCAATTCCTTTGTACCGGCCCAGTGCAATTATACTTTTCAGTTTTTTCAGTGCGTCTTCCGGAAGTTTAACCGGCAGGTTGTTTCTTTTAAACCCGAGGTAATCTTCAATGCTGATTCCGGCAACAAATGACAGCGATTTTTTTTTGGCTTTTTTAATATTCCGAGCGGTGTTTTGCGAATAGCCTGAAGCCATTTTCTGATAATTTTCCGCCAGGTTGAGCAAATAATTTTCACGCGATGAAAAATTAATTGGTTCAGAAAGTGCGATTTGATTATTCATTGAATTTATTTGGGTATCGGCATACCGGAAACGACGGAAAAGTTCGGAATAAAACTGCTTTGAAATAATTGCCGGTGGATTGGGGAAAATGCCTAATTGCTGGCTGAACAGCGGCTGGTAGAGGTATTTTATCCCCCACTTTTTTCTTACCGGAAGTGGCATCACAAATTCGTAATTTCCCAAAATCAATGCATCCCAGATTTCAGCAGTCCGGTCGAGGTGCCACGACATGGCATAAATCCGCGAATTGGCTGCATTTTCAACACACCTGTCCCATTTTTCATAGTCGATGTGTTTATGCTCCAGGTATTTTAATCCTCCGCCGTTACTGCTCATTTGCCCACTCAAATCCTTTTGCGTTCATTTTTTCAAAAACCTCGCGGTATCCTTTCCAATGCCCCTGGTCGTTTACCGTTTCATTGTGCCAGATGCTGCTAAAAATCCCGCCTGCTTTTTTTACTTCCTCCATCAGCGTTTCAATTTTTTTAAGCGCTTCTTCAGGTGAAAGCCCCAAATAATCGCGCAGTGTTACATCCATCACCTGAAACGGATAAACTTTCAGGTTTGTTGCCTTTTCTTTTTTCAGATCATAAAAATAGAAAGGGGTGCAAATTCCTGCCCTGAATCCGGTTTGGGTTGAATAGCCCATTGTGTAATCTTCCCGGATTCCGTTTTTTAAAAGGCGTCTGTAACTGCGCGGAATTTTAAGGCGCAAATAATGCTGCCGGCTTTTTCCCGGTTTTTTCCCGGTAATATTTTCAAGCCGCTCAATTTCCTTTGCCAGTTTCGATTTTCCTTTTTTCTTGCTCGATGAATAGGATGGGTGAATTCCAACTGTGTATTTTTTATCGGTTTCGAGTATGAGATTTTGCAGCGCCCTGTTCGATGGTGAAATATTTTTGTCGTAGCGTTTGTAATCGCCAAGCAAAAAGAAAAAAATCACTTTATCTTCATTTTCTTTTAAAACTGAATCGATGTAACTGTATGTATCATACGGATCGGTTTCTTTTTTTTGCCAAACCCTGATTCGTTTTTTTGCCTCTTCAATTTGTCCTTGCGAAACTGATTTGGCAAGCGCTCCCAATCCGCGCCAGAATCCTTTATTGGAATAAGCCCATGCATTATCGACATCGATGGTTTGCAGAAATTCAAATTTGGGTTGTGGAAATTCCAGCCCGGCAAACCGCTCTTTTAGTTTGTTGGCCATTAGCCGGGCCCAGATATTCACCACCGGTTTTTCCAAAAGATTGTATTTATGCAGAATGCTTTTTTCGGCGGGGTATCGTTTGTATTTTCCTTTTTCAGGTTCAATATATTCTTCGTAGCGGCTAATTAGGTAAAAGGAGGCCGCCAGCGGATCGAACGGAAATACGGAATCATTTGAGCTTTCGAAAAAATATTTTTCACCTTCGTACCAAACCGGCTGAATGTTGGGTTGAATGAGTGCTTTACAGTGCATAAAACGGTGTGGTTTAATGTAAAATTCATCCCCGAATTTTTCGTAGGAGTAATTTATTTTTGGCAGTTCCGATTTTTGAAATTCAGTGGATTTGGTCGTGAAAACAACCTCAGTGTCAAGAATCTGATTAAACAGTAAACGTGCGGTGTATTCAATACGCGGGTTGATTTCGTCGGTATAGAAAAGCAACATATTGGTATTATTTTTCAGTAGAGTATTCCTTCGTCGGCCATGCTAATATAATTGTTTTGCCCGATAATGATATGGTCGAGCACGGAAATGTCCATCAATTGGGCGGCATTTTTAATTTTTCGGGTAATTTTCATATCGGCATCCGAGGCTTCCATGGTTCCTGACGGATGGTTGTGACATAAGATTAGCGACGTGGCCAGTTTTTCGAGGGCATTTTTCAGAATGATGCGTACATCGATAACGGTACCCGAAATTCCTCCCTGGCTAATCATGAAATGGTCGATGATTTTGTTTCCGCGGTCGAGCAAGAGCACCCAGAATTCTTCGTGGTTTAAATCACCCAGCAACGGGGTGATAAAATCGGCGGCATCGCGGCTGCAGGTGATTTTCTTTTTCACGAAAACTTCGGCTTCCTTGCGGCGCTTGCCCAGTTCGAGGGCTGCTACAATCGACACTGCTTTTGCCTCGCCGATTCCGTTAAAAGTTTTCAGGTAATCGATTCCTTTTCGGCCCAAATCATTAAGATTGTTTCCCGAAGCTATCAATATCCGGCGGGCCAGTTCCACTGCTGTTTCATCGAGGTTACCCGAGCCGATTAAAATGGCAATTAGTTCGGCATCGGAAAGTGAGCGGGAACCATTTACCAGCAGTTTTTCGCGCGGGCGGTCTTCAACGGCCCACTCTTTCAGTTTGATTTTTTTATATTCGTTCATAAGCAGGTTGGAGTGTGCTTAAAAATAAGGATTAAAAATCAAAATAAAAACATCACAACTGCATAAAATGAAAAAGCCCCTCCGAAAAACCGGAGAGGCTCAAACCATATCATGAAAATCCCTCTTATAAACTATTTAGCTGACTCGCTAATTTTGATTTCAGATTAGCTGCTTTGTTTTTATGAATTATATTCTTTTTTGCAAGCTTATCAATCATAGAAACAACTTTGGGAAAACTTTTGACAGCTTCCTCTTTATCGGTCTCACTCCGCAAGCCTTTAATCGCGTTGCGGGTAGATTTGGCGTAGTACTTATTGTGAACCCGCCTTTTTTCGTTTTGCCTAATTCTTTTTAAAGCCGACTTGTGATTTGCCATTTTTTTCTTTTAAAATCCTTAAAAATTAAGTAGCCCGTAGGGGATTCGAACCCCTGCTACCAGGATGAAAACCTGGCGTCCTAACCCCTAGACGAACGGGCCAACTTATGTTTCCCTAAAATTGGGACTGCAAAAATACGTCATTTTTATTATCCACCAAATTTTCCGTAAAAATTTTTGGCTTCCGATACAAATTTTATGATAGTGTGCCGATGGGTCATATTAAAATGTTTGAATCCTGGCTTTTTAAGTTAAGATTGGATTTTTAGCGCAACGCGAAATTCTGCCCCAAATAAACCCTGCGTACATCTTCATCGTTGGCCAAATCATCGGCTGAACCGGCTTTCATTATCGAGCCTTCAAAAAGAAGGTAGGATCGATCGGTAATCGTAAGTGTTTCGTGCACATTGTGATCGGTAATCAGTACACCGATGTTTTTTTCCTTTAGTTTGACTACGATTTCCTGGATATCCTCTACTGCAATTGGGTCGACACCGGCAAACGGCTCGTCGAGCAAAATAAATTTCGGGTCGATAACCAGCGCCCGTGCAATTTCGGTACGGCGTCTTTCTCCTCCCGAGAGTTGGTCGCCTTTACTTTTGCGAATGTGTTGCAACCCGAATTCTTCAATCAGGCTTTCCACTTTTTCTTTTTGGTACTCTTTGGAGTAGGTGGTCATTTCGAGCACTGCTTTCAGGTTGTCTTCAATGCTCAGTTTCCTGAAAACCGACGCTTCCTGCGCCAGGTAGCCAATTCCTTTTTTTGCCCGTTTGTAAACCGGTAGTTTGGTAATGTTTGTTTCGTCCATGAATACCTTCCCCGAAAGAGGCTGAATCAGCCCGACAATCATATAAAACGAAGTGGTTTTGCCGGCTCCGTTTGGCCCCAGCAACCCCACAATTTCGCCTTGGTTTACTTCAAAACTAACGCCTTTTACAACGGTTCGTTTCCGGTATTTCTTGACAATATTTTCTGCGCGAAGTTTCATCTCGCTAATAACGTGTTTTTCGTGCTAAATTATATCTCATCCATCTCTTTTTCACGTTTTTTAACGACCCGTTTCGATATCATGATACCAATTTCGTACAAAAATACCAGCGGAAAGCAAACCATAATCTGGCTGAAAATATCGGGAGGTGTAATAACTGCAGAAAGCAGCAACATTACAACATATGCGTGTTTCCGGTAAGTTCTCATAAACTGGGGGGTAATCAGTCCCACTTTACTTAAAAAGTACGAGAAAATTGGTATAAGAAAAACAACTCCCGCTGCCAGAGAAATGGATGTGACCGACCCGATATACGATTTCAGGTTAATCTGGTTGGTAACCTCGCCACTTACATTGTAGGTTCCTAAAAAGTGAACTGAAAGCGGAACAATTAAAAAATACCCGAACAACACGCCCATTAAAAACAGAAGGGAGGTGAAAAACACAGCGCCACCGGCATATTTTTTTTCACTGTCGTAAAGTGCAGGTTTTAAAAAACGCCAGAATTCATAAAAAACCAACGGCGATGCAATAATAAAACCGGCAATAATCGAAACCCAGATGTGGGTCATAAACTGGCCGGCAATTTTAATACTGATTAATTCAAGCGGCTGCTGATTAATTTTCAGCGCCTCGGTTCCGGCCCAGTCGGCCAGTTTTGCAAACATCCTGTTCGTCCAGAAATCCGGGGTCCTCGGATTGAGAATTACCGTGTTAAATATGAAATCTTTCAGAACAAACGCAATCACAGCTATAATAACTATGGCCAGCGCTGAACGTATAATGTGCCAGCGCAATTCTTCCAGGTGCTCTAAAAACGACATTTCGGCATAAGGCGTTTTCATCCCTTCTTTATCTGTTAGCTTTTTTTTCTTCCTGGTCGAACGTTCTTCCCTTTTATCCTCTTCGCTCATTGATTTTTTTTTAAAACTTCACAAATATAAATACTTCCTGTTATTAGAAGCTTTTCAATAAACGTTAATTTAAAAGAATGCTATATATTTATAAAAATTATAATATCGTATTGACATTTTAGTTACTTTTAATAATTTAGAATCTGCAAATTTTAGCATAAGATATTGAGGGAGAATTGGTTTTTATGGACAGGAATAAATCTTTAACAGAATATTTGCAACAATATTTTGGATTTGACCGCTTTAAAGGACAACAGGAGCAAGCGGTTAAAAGTGTAATGGACGGTGAGAATACGTTTGTGCTTATGCCAACCGGCGGAGGGAAATCATTAATTTATCAGTTACCTGCATTGATGCTCGACGGCACTGCAATTATTATTTCACCATTGATTGCCCTGATGAAAAATCAGGTTGATTCTATCAGGGGAATGCAGGCCGAAGATTATGTAGCCCACTTTTTGAATTCATCATTATCGAAAGCAGCTTTACAGGAAGTAAAAAACGATGTGCTGGCCGGTAATACCAAGTTGTTGTATGTTGCTCCGGAATCACTTACAAAGGAAGAAAACATTGAATTTTTTAAAAAAATTAAAATATCGTTTTACGCCATCGACGAAGCGCATTGCATTTCGGAATGGGGGCATGATTTCAGGCCGGAGTACCGCCGTATTCGGCCCATTGTGGAAGAAATCGGGCAGGCTCCGATAGTTGCATTAACGGCAACTGCCACAGCAAAAGTGCAACACGACATTCAAAAAAACCTGGGAATTCTGGGGGCAAAGGTTTTTAAAGCTTCATTTAACCGGGCAAACCTTTATTACGAGATAAAGCCAAAGGTGAAACCCGAAGCGCAAATCATCCGGTTTATCAAACAGAATGAAGGGAAATCGGGTATTATATATTGTCTGAGTCGCAAAAAAGTGGAAGAGCTGGCCGAAACCCTGCAGGTGAACGGAATAAAAGCACTGGCATACCATGCCGGAATGGATGCAGCCACCCGCTCGGGGAACCAGGATAAATTTCTGATGGAAGACGTGGATGTGATTGTGGCAACCATTGCTTTTGGAATGGGAATCGACAAGCCCGATGTACGGTTTGTGATTCACTACGATATTCCCAAAAGCCTGGAAGGATACTACCAGGAAACCGGCCGTGCCGGACGTGATGGCGGTGAAGGGCAGTGTATCACATATTACAGTTACAAGGACATTCAGAAACTTGAAAAATTTATGCACGGGAAACCGGTGGCTGAGCAGGAAATCGGGAAACAACTTTTGCTCGATACCGTTTCTTATGCTGAATCAGCTTTGTGCCGAAGAATTATTTTACTGCACTATTTTGGCGAAACCTACGAAAAACAGAATTGCGGTAATTGCGACAACTGCCTGAATCCGAAAGAACAGGTGGAAGCCAAAGATGAGGTGGTAAGAGGATTGAAAGCGATTCTGGAAGTAAATGAACAATACAAAGGCGAACACATTGCCAATATTCTTGTCGGGAACAAAACCGCCGCCATCAAATCATTCAGGCATTATAACCTGAAAGCTTTCGGCGCCGGAAAAGACCACGATGAGCGTTTCTGGAATGCCATTTTCAGGCAATTGATGATTGCCGGCCTGATAAATAAGGACATTGAAAATTACGGGCTACTCAAAGTAACCGAAAAAGGGCACGATTTTCTGAAAAATCCGCAAAGTTTCATGTTTGTAAAAAATCATGAATATGAAGAGGAAGATGATTCAGCAATTGCCGGCGGAGCCCCTTCGGGTGGAACCGGTGGCGACCCGGTGCTTTTTTCTGTGCTGAAAGATTTGCGGAAAAAAATTGGCCAGCGCAAAAATCTTCCGCCCTTTGTCATCTTTCAGGATCCATCGCTTGCCGATATGTCGATTCAGTACCCTGTAACACTCGATGAACTGCAGAAAATTCAGGGAGTCGGGCAGGGGAAAGCCAAACGTTACGGAAAAGAATTCGTTCAGCTCATACAGAAATATGTGGAAGAGAACGAAATCGAACGACCCGATGACTTAATTGTTCGTTCAATTGCCAATAAATCGAAAATGAAAGTCTTTATCATTCAGAGCATCGATCGTAAAATTGCTTTTGAAGATATTGCCGATTCAAAAGGGGTGGAAGTGAAAGACATTATTGCGGAAGTGGAAGCCATCGTAAATTCAGGAACACGTCTGAATATAGATTATTATATCGACGATGTTATTGATGAAGATCACCAGGAAGAAGTCTTCGACTATTTTCGCGAAGCTGAGAGCGATTCAGTGCAGGATGCACTCGATGAACTTGGAGAAGATGAATATTCGGAAGAAGATATCCGGCTGATGCGTATCAAGTTTATGTCGGATATGGGAAATTAATAGCGTAAGTATACCAACGATCCCGGAAACATTAATCAAATGGATTTTGTTACATTTGCAGAAATTATAATCGATTAATTATTATTTAACAATGAGTGTTGACGTAAACGAAAAATTGAAATACAAAGTTGCCGATGTTGGCCTTGCCGAATTTGGCAGAAAAGAGATTGATATTGCGGAAAAAGAGATGCCCGGCCTGATGTCGATACGTGAGAAATTTGGCCCGTCGAAACCTTTGGAAGGCGCACGGGTAATGGGAAGTTTACACATGACTGTTCAAACAGCAGTGTTAATTGAAACCCTGGCTGAGCTGGGGGCAGAAGTACGCTGGGCCAGTTGCAATATTTTCTCGACCCAGGATCATGCTGCTGCAGCAATTGCCAAAGCCGGAATACCGGTTTTTGCCTGGAAAGGTGAAACACTTGAAGAATACTGGTGGTGTACGGATAATGCACTTGATTTTGGCGGGGGAAAAGGTCCGAACCTGATAGTTGACGATGGTGGGGATGCTACATTAATGGTGCACCGTGGTTACGAAGCTGAAAAAAATGCTTCCATTCTTGATCAGCCTGTTGACGGAGAAGATGAGGCTGAATTAAATAAACTATTAAAGCGAATACTGAAGAAAAATCCAGATCGCTGGCAACAGGCAGCCCGCGATATGAAAGGCGTTTCTGAAGAAACAACAACCGGTGTTCACCGCCTGTACCAAATGAAAGAAGAAGGCAAGTTGCTTTTTCCGGCCATCAATGTAAACGATTCGGTTACCAAATCGAAATTTGATAATTTGTACGGTTGCCGCGAGTCGCTGGCCGATGGTATTAAACGGGCCACCGACGTTATGATTGCCGGCAAGGTTGTAGTTGTTGCCGGGTACGGCGATGTGGGTAAAGGTTGCGCCAAATCAATGAAAGGGTACGGCGCCCGCGTAATTGTTACCGAAATCGACCCGATTTGTGCGTTGCAGGCTGCCATGGAAGGTTTCGAAGTAAAAACCATGGAAAATGCACTCGACGAAGGAAACATTTTTGTAACCACCACCGGCAACAAAGATGTAATTACTGCCGAACACATGGCCAACATGAAAGACCAGGCCATTGTTTGTAACATCGGGCATTTCGACAACGAAATCCAGGTGGTAAAGCTGGAAAAATATCCCGGCATCAAAAAACTGAACATTAAACCACAGGTCGATAAATACACTTACGAAGACGGGCACAGCATTTATTTACTTGCCGAGGGCCGCCTGGTGAATCTTGGTTGTGCAACCGGTCACCCTTCGTTTGTAATGAGTAACTCATTTACCAACCAGTCGCTGGCGCAAATCGATCTCTGGCAGAACGACTATGAAATCGACGTGTACCGCCTTCCGAAAAAACTTGATGAAGAAGTGGCACGTTTACACCTGGAACAATTAGGCGTGAGACTCACAAAAATGACCGACGATCAGGCCAGATACCTGGGGGTTCCCAAAGACGGACCTTTTAAATCGGATCATTACAGGTATTAATAGACAAGGAAATACAATATTTTAAAAACGGGATTCTGTTTCAGAGTTCCGTTTTTAATTGTAAACCCGGAGTGTAAAATCATTCAC